>JAISZV010000053.1 GCA_031284475.1 Proteiniphilum sp.
TCATTTTGATAATACTGTAAGTCAAAATTACAAAAAAATATTACAATCAACGCAAATTACTCAAATTTTATAAAATCAAAACTTTGTTCGTTTAAGGCAGTGGGGCTGTGCAGTATGACGGCGTCTTCTTCAAACTGTCCTGCGGGTTTTTTTCTCTGAATTTTCTTTATTCTGATAGCCTTGGTTCTTTAAATTAAAGTGTTTGAATAATAAACTGTTATAAATACTTCCGGGACTTTCTAACTTTATACGGAAGAAGTTCTAACTTTATACGGGAGAAGTTTAGGAGTTCAAGAGTTGGTTTCGTAACTGTTTCCGTGTGTAACATTTCAATTCTTCTTTTTTGAGGTTAAAGGCTTTGCAAACGAAGTTCATATCCCTCTCCGGCAGACCGGGAATTTCTTTGATGATTTCCCTGAAACCTTCTATACCGCCATAGAGATTAATAGCTGCATAGAAATCTTTCAGCCATCCTCTTTCTATAATACGTTGCACAACAATCTTTTTGGATTTCAGCCGGTCAAAACCGGATAGATCGTGTTCCCACAGCAAAGACGGCGATATGGAAACCTGATCGGCATAATCTTTATACCTGTCGAATATTGTCATAGGATTGCTCCTTCAAAGTTTATACAAACATGCGATTTTTCAAGGAGATATAGAAGATTCAGGCGATACATTGTCGCTTTTTAAACCATTAAGCCAAAAACTCTGCAGCCCGTGAAAAGACGTTTGTAAAGGCGTTGTTCAGCGAAGCGGTATCATTTGTGGTATGAGGGAACGGGTTTTCATGCGTATAGGGGAATGGGAAATCGAGCAGTTGGACGGTTGACTCCCCGTTTTTCGTGCCCAATGCTTCCAATACGCCGTGATGAGGGATCACGTGGTCATTGGCCAGGGTAATCCCTCCGATTTTTTCCTTGAAATGCGTAAAGAACTTTTCGCGGTCGGAGCGGAATCTTTCCGGAGCGATCATCCGCAAGAAAGCGTTGAAAGCGTTGTCGCGTTCCCATACGGGAGTGGCTTCGTTCCCGAAAATATGGATATAATACTGTTGCAGTTTTTCAAAGGCGGGTTTATCCAGGATGCTTCTGGAAATGCCGAACATAGAACGGAAAATGCTTCCGCCGCAGAACATAAAGAGGCGGGAGTCCGAAAAAAGGCTTTTCTCGTTGGCCATGAGGGCGACTTGAGACAGGAAAGCGCCGATGGAGTAGGCGAAAATATCAATTTTGGCGTCTTCCTTGAAAAGGGGATGGCGCCCGGTTTTTATTTCTTCAAAGAGCGCGGTTAAATCGGCCCAGGTTTGCCTCCCGGAGAGGTAAAAACGTTCCGGGCTCCGGCTGATCCGGTCGCTCAGCGCTACATTGGCATAGCTGATGGTGCGGTCGCCGGCGTATTTCTCTTTCCTGAAATTCAGCAGGCTGATCAGGTTCCGGGGATTCGACCATGTTACCGGCGCCCGGTTTATGTGGAATGCGATAGGGAAAAGTATGACGGGCTTACCGGTATGGAAACATAAAAATTCAGCCCAGGGAAGATATTTATTCCAACTCCGTTCATTTAGCCCATGCAAAAGCAGAATGGCTTCTTTTTGCTTCGATTTGCCCGAAGGGATAAATACCGGGTATTCAAACGAAAAGTTTTCGGCTATATTATTATCCGCGTACTGCAAAGTACCGCTCCTTTCGTCGCTTAACAGGCTCCGGAAACGGAAAAAACGAATAGTAAGGCCCGTCTCCTCCAAACGGCAATCCGTTCCTTGTTTAAAACCGTTGTTCAATGCAATATATCGTTCGTTGTAGGCCGTCATAACAAGGGATATTTTTTAGCAACATGGGCCAAAGGCCGGCGTTGCGGATAATGAGTAACTTCTATGAAAACTTTTCAGCAAAAGAACAGGCTTTTTTCGTGGCGTACAAATGAAAGGGAAAGATGCAATAAAAATGGGGCGGAAAAGCATATATGGGGTGAAATCGGTTATTGCGGGGTGAAAAAACGCCGGGGAAATCCGATTATTTTGGTAAGTCATCAATAATAATCTAATTTTGTACCGGGCGAGTACATAATTCATTCTGCGATGGACGAAAAGATTCCGGCATATTTGTATGAAAAGAAAAACAGCGTAAAAACGATTCTTTTTACGGCTCTTTTTGCCTTGCTGTTTATCAATCTTTTCCAACCGTTCGGTTCCAGCGACTGGTATCCCGGCGTATCCGAAATTAAGTATTTTGCGTTTTCAAGCCTGATCATCCTTACCGGCATGTTAGTGGTGGTAGTCAGCCGGGTGATTCTTACGGCTTATTCTAAAAGGCGGGAGGTGTTGTATTGGCAGTACGTGTTGTGGATTTTGTGCGAGATAGTGGCGATGGCTACTTTTTATACCCTCTTTGCGAAATTTTTTCCCAAAGACGGGGTCAACAGGGATATTTCCGAAATCTTCCGCCAGAGTCTTTTCAATACGGCCCTGGTATTGCTTTTACCCTATGCCATCACCTGGCTCTATTTTTCCTGGAAAGAAAAGAGCAGGCTACTGGAACATATTGAGCAGGAAAAATTTGCCGATACCCATGCGAAGACATTGATTGCATTCCCGGACGAGAAGGGCGACCTAAAGATCTCGGTAATGCTGGAAAATCTGTTTTATATTGAGTCGGCCGATAATTATGCCACTATCTATTACCTGAATAAATCGGGCTTGTCGCACTTCCTGTTGCGCAACTCCCTGAAGTGGATGGAGGAGCATCTCACGAAGGAGACCCCTTTGGTCCGTTGCCATCGTTCTTATATTGTGAATATGGATAAGGTAAAGATACTGAAAAAGATAAAAGGGGGACTGGTGTTGGAACTCGACGCGGAACGTACTCCCGATATTCCCGTCTCAAAGACCTATTATGAGTCGTTCATGCTTAAATTTTCGCGCTATTCGGTGTAGTTAGAATCCCGCACATAGTATACCGGTGCGCTCATCGAAATTACTGATCATCACGTCGTTAAATCATCAAATTATTAAATCGTCAAGCCTCAAAACGATATACTAAAATGTGAAAAAACCACAGGAAACCGCCTTAAATCGCTAATTTAGTATTACTTTTGCAGTTGCAGCAGGTCGGTTTGTCGCCACGGCGCTATTGTCGTGGAGGAAAGTCCGGGCAACGCAGAGCGCCATACTTCCTAACGGGAAGCTATCCGCGAGGGTAGATCAGCGTAACAGAAAACGACCGCCCCGGCCGGTGCCGGGGTAAGGGTGAAAAGGCGAGGTAAGAGCTCACCGGGCATTGCAGCAATGCAGTGCGCCGTACGCATTATGGGTTGCAAGGCCATGTATATCGGATTTTAGGGTTGCTCGCCCGATGCCGAGGGGTAGGCCGCTAAAGGGGAGTGGCGACACTTTCCCGTAGATAAATGACAAACGTCCGCTTCGGCGGAATACAGAACCCGGCTTACAGACCGGCTGCTTTTTTATATAAAAAGTCATGGAGGGAATTGAAAATAGAGAAGCGAAGGCGGCTCAATTGACAATCAAAGAGCGAAGGCATCTCAATTGGAAATCGAGGAACAAGCGACTCAAATAGTCTATTTTATGAAACGAAAGAGGAAACATGAACCGGAAGAGGAAAAGCCTGGCCGGCTTGAACAGTTGAGGATCAAGGTAAAAGAGTTGATCCATTTCCTCTCATACGGTATCTGGCGACAAAATCCCGAAACGCTTTCCGGCAAGCGGAATATCCTGTATAACGCCATCAAGACGATCATGCTTACCGTCAGGAATGTGCAGGAACTGGATATTGCCGCCAGCGCCCGTTCGCTCACTTACAGGACGCTTCTCTCCATTGTGCCGCTGATGGCCATTATTTTTGCCATTGCCCGCGGATTTGGTATTGAGAATATCATGGAGAGCAGTATCTTCAGTTTTATGCTGGGGAACAGGCCTCTGGAGGAGATGGTTACTACCATGCCCGGAACCGGAGTAGACAATACGATAACCGTTATACCGGGAATAGGGATCGCCAATGAGGCAGGCGTTGCGGATACGATATATAACGGGGAAGGGGTATTTCCGGCTCTTTCTTCCGGTATCACCGTAGGGGAAGAAGTTTCGGCAGAAGGGCGTACACGCGAGTTCCTCGACCTCCTGTTCCAGGTCATCGATAACTCGCTCGAAGAGGCGAAAGGAGGAGGCGTGTTTGCAGGAATAGGTATTTTGCTGTTCCTTTACACCATCCTGATCCTTTTCAGCGATATTGAGAATAACCTGAATAAGATATGGCAGGTGAGCAAGGGGAGGACCCTTGGGCGCAAAATGACCGATTACATCGCCATGGTGCTCTTTATGCCCGTCTTCTTTATCCTGATCAATACGCTCAACATTCTCAGTTATCCGCAAAACAACACACTCAAGGCCATTTATACCCTCTATCCCTTTATTCCGCGCCTACTTGATATTGTACCTTTTGTGCTGATGATATTCCTGTTTACGGTGCTTTACAAGTTCCTGCCCAATACAAAAGTGAAGTTCATGAATGCATTGATAGCGGGAATTATAGCCGGAACGGCATTTCAGTTTTTCCAGATGCTCTACCTGAGCGGGCAGATGTGGATTACCCGTTATAATGCCATTTACGGCACATTTGCCGCGATCCCGCTGATGCTGTTGTGGATACAGATGTCCTGGTTCATTGCGCTGATCGGGGCGGAGGTCTCTTACGCAGCGCAGAACGTGCGGAAGTTCTCTTTTGAAAAGGAGACGCGCAATATCAGCCGCCGGTACAGGGATTTCTTCACGTTGATGATCGCTTCCGAAATAGTACAGCGTTTTGCAGATGAAGAGCCGCCCCTCACTGCCGACCAGATATCGGTAAGATGCAAGGCGCCCGGACGGCTTACCAACGATATTTTGGATCAATTGGTTGAACTGAGAATTATTTCCGTAACTCCGTCTGCCGGCGACGAACGTGTGCCGGCTTTCCAGCCCGCCATGGATATCAATCTGATCACGGTAAACCGTTTGATTTCCGAACTGGATGAGCAGGGATCGGAAGATTTCCTGATCGATATCGAAGGGAATTTTGAGGAACACTGGAAGGCATTGATAAATACCCGTATAGGAGGGTTTCATGGCGGAAACAGCGATCTCTTGCTGAAAGATCTTTGAGCCGCCGCGGGTGAAAAAAATAAAATGATTATCTTTGCGCTGTATAGTAATAGAGTACTTTTCAAGTAGGCCACATGAGTTTTATAAGTTCCATAGAAAATGTAGGGGAGTATGCCCTACTGATGAAGAAGGTGCTTGCCATTCCGGACAGGATGAGTGAATTTCTGAAAGAATTCATAAAGGGGATTTTTTTCCTGGGGGTGAACTCTATTTGGATTGTGGTGATCATCTCTTTTTTCATTGGGGCCGTTATCGTTTTGCAGATCGCTTTGAACATCGATTCGCCGATGCTGCCGCGGTTTACGGTCGGAATGGTTTCGCGCGAGATCATCCTGTTGGAGTTCTCATCAACCATCATGTGCCTCATCCTGGCCGGTAAAGTGGGCTCGAATGTGGCTTCGGAAATAGGAACGATGCGAATTACCGAACAGATAGACGCTTTGGATATTATGGGCGTAAATTCTGCCAATTATCTGATATTTCCTAAAATAGCCTCGTTTGTAACATTCATGCCGGTACTGGTTGTCTTCAGCATGTTTACCGGTTTGTCGGGCGGCTATATTATTTGCCTGGTATTGGGAACGCCCTCGGTAGAAACCTATGTATATGGTATACAGGCTTTCTTCAGGGAGTCGTTTATCTGGTATTCAATTTTCAAATCGATGTTGTTCGGCTTCATTATCGCATCTGTTGCGGCCTATTTCGGATATACCGCGAAAGGAGGGGCGTTGGAGGTGGGACAGGCCAGCACCAATTCCGTGGTGATCAACAGTGTGTTGATACTGGTATGCGATTTGGTATTCACTCAGTTGGCAATGGGATAAAGAGGAGCCGTTATGATAGAAGTAAAAAATCTGAGTAAGAAATTTGACAGCGAGATTGTCCTCGACAATATCAATACCGTTTTTGAACAAGGAGTGGTGAATATGATCATCGGCAAAAGCGGCTCGGGAAAGACTGTCTTGCTGAAATGCCTTGTAGGGCTGGTTACCCCCACTTCGGGAGAGATCCGGTACAACGGCAGGAATTTTATCGGGCTTAAGTCGAGGGAAGTACGCCGGCTGCGCCGCGATATAGGGATGCTTTTTCAGGGGGCGGCGCTCTTCGACTCAAGAACGGTACT
>JAISZV010000057.1 GCA_031284475.1 Proteiniphilum sp.
AAAATGAATGGACGTATCGGCGTTCAGGTACACGTAGGGCCTCCCATGAAAGTAGAATTTAGGAATATCCGGTTGAAAGTCTATAAATAACCGAACGGAGGCTGCATCAAAACAAAAAACAAGCCTTTAAGAACTGAATATCCGGAATTGTTCTCCGGTAGAATTGAAAATACGCTACGGAGAAAAATATCTCCTGTTTGATAATTCATTTACTGACAGCATAGCGGTCTTGATTTTTATTGGCTCGTGTATAAAATCCCGGCTTTTTTATCTACGTTTGCAAAATAAAATAATCGTATGAGAGCATATATCGGGTTAATAGTATGGCTGGTTACAATGTGCTTATGCGCCCAGCAAAACGTGGATTACGATGAGTCGAAAGTCTCTGCATATCTCCTTCCCTACCTATTGAAGTCTGACAACGGAGAGAAGATCACCGGTACGGATCAATGGGAAAAGAAGAGAAGACCGGAACTTCTGGAATTATTCGCCTCCCAGGTATACGGACATACTCCCGCCGGGAACATCAATGTAACGTACGAAATACTGACGGAGGAACCGAGTGCAATGAAGGGTAAAGCAACCTCCAAACAAGTGAAATTCGTTTTCTCCAACGGGAAAAAAAGTACGGAAGCCATCCTGTTGATGTACATTCCCAACCAACCGGCGGGTAAAGTCCCTGTTTTTGTGGGGTATAATTTCAAAGGGAATCATAGCACTACTTTAGATACAACGGTGCTTTATTCTCCCGTTTTCCATCTGGTAAAAGAACCGGGGTATTCCGATTGGGAAAGAGGAATTCAAACAAGCCGATGGAGTTACGATAAAATTATCGACCGGGGATATGCTGTGGCAACTATGTGCTATCACGATATTTTTCCCGATAACCCGGAATTAAGAGATCACAGTATCGTTTCTCTTTTCCCGGATTATGATCCTGAAATTATAGATCCTGATGAATGGCAGGCTATCGGCGCCTGGGCCTGGGGATCAAGCCGGATCGTCGATTTTCTGGAAACCCAGGAGAGGATAGACAGTAACAAGATTGCCATCATGGGCCATTCCCGGCAAGGAAAGGCTGCACTCTGGGCCGGCGCTCAGGATGAGCGTTTTCGCATTGTGATATCCAATGATTCCGGCTGTGGGGGCGCTGCACTTTTCCGAAGGAAATTCGGAGAAACCATCGAGGTTATCAATAAAAATTTCCCTCATTGGTTCTGTAAGAATTTTCGTCAATACAATAACCGGGAAGAAGCGTTACCGATAGACCAACATCAGCTTATTGCCTTAATAGCGCCCCGAAAAGTGTATGTAGCGAGTGCCGAAGAAGATCTTTGGGCCGATCCGCGAGGTGAATTTCTTTCCGCTTACCACGCAGGCCCGGTGTATCATCTATACGGATTGAAAACCATCGACTCTGACAAAATGCCGGAGTTGCATAAACCAATCATGGGAGACATTGGCTATCATATAAGAGCCGGAGTGCATGACGTGACTGAATACGACTGGGAACGTTATTTGGATTTTGCCGATGTACATTTCGATAATTAATTTATCTTTGATTAACTTTACTGCTGTAATCATTTCCTAAATTTCAACAATATGATGAAACTTATTTCTCCAGTAAGCTTTCTATTAACCATATTATTAGGTTGTACAGGTACAACAAAAAAGCGCCTTACGGATTATGTAAATCCCTTTTTAGGCACAGCCACCCTGTGGGAGCCTGAGGATCTGGGATATGTACGCACATGGAAAGAGCGCACATGGGGCGCCGAGGTCTTTCCGGGCAGTTCCCTGCCTAACGCCATGGTGCAGTTAAGCCCCGTCACCCAATTCAGGAGCGGCGCCGGCTATCAGTACGAAGACACGGTGATCTACGGTTTCTCCCACACCAACAAAGGGCACTGGAACCTGTTGCATATTCCCCTGCTTCCGGTTACGGGAGAGATCACGCCGGGAAATTATGCTTCCGTCTTCCGTCACGATAACGAATCGGCCCATCCGGGTTACTACCAGGTATTTCTCGAAACATACGGCGTCAATGTGGAATTAACTACCACCCTGCGTTGCGGGTTTCACCGGTACACTTATCCCAAGGGTGCGAAGAAGAAACTTATTGCCGACATGACCCGCTCCAACAACCGGGTAAAGGACTGGAGTATTCAAAAAGTAGATGAATATACCTTTTCCGGTTTCCAGGACGCGGAAGAAAAGATGTGCTTCTACGCAGTCTCCAATTATCCGGTAAAAGACATACGGCAACTGAAAGACGATAAGCATGAAGTTTCTTTAGTGAATTTCGGAGAGAACCGGCAGAACAAACCGCTGGAACTCAAGATCGGGTTTTCCTTTGTCAGCATCGAAAACGCAAAGATGAACCTGGAAGAGGAGATGCTGGGCAAAAGTTTCAACCAGGTACGTGAAGAAGCCGGCAAAGAATGGAACAGGTTACTGTCGAAGATCAAAGTCTTCGGCGGCACAGAGCGCGAAAAAGGCGTCTTTTATTCTACCCTCTACCGCTCATTCCTCTGGCCCGCCCTGCGCAGCGATATAAACGGCGACTTCACGGATGAGAGAGGAAACGTTGTCAATGAAGAATTTCATTACTATACCAATCCCTCGTTTTGGGACGACTACCGCAACAAGCTGGTACTGCTGGGCATGTTGTCGCCCGGTGTAACCGCAGATATAATCAAATCAATCACCGACAGAGGAGAGAAAAGAGGTGGATATATGCCTACCTTTTTTCACGGCGACCATGCCTCGGCGTTTGTGGCGGGAAGCTACCTGCGCGGCGTCACCGGTTTCGACCTGGAGCGCGCTTACAAGCTGCTCTTGAAGAATGCCACCGTCCCCGGCCACGGCGGCAGGCCCTATCTGAATGAATATATCAAAAGGGGATGGATCGCGGAGAAAGATACCGTCAACGTACCTACATGGGATGAATACAAGGCCGCCGTCACCAAAACAGTGGAATATGCGTATGACGATTACGCAACGGCTTTGATTGCCAAAGAACTGGGCGACGAAAAGAATTACTCGTTACTGATGGAACGCTCTAACAATTACAAAAACCTGTTCGATCCATCCACCGGCTTTTGGCGCGGGAAAATTGATAATGGAGACTGGATCGCGGACTTCGACCCTTACTATCCCTATTTTGCTTACATGTACCGGGAGGCGAATGCCTGGCAATCGCTCTTCTTCGCGCCCCACGACCCGGAAGGGATGATCGCACTGTACCCGTCTCGCCGGGCGGTAGAACAGAAGCTCGACTCTCTCTTCACCGAACCCTGGAGAGGATATGAAGCGCACAACATGACCGGCTTTATGGGTAATTACTGCCATGGCAACCAGCCATCCCATTCGATACCCTATACCTATTATTTTATCGACAGGCAGGAGAAAGCGCAATGCGTGCTCGACAGCATCATGGATCGCTTCTACGATATGGGAGCCGAAAAACTGGCCTACGCGGGTATGGACGATGCGGGCGAGATGTCGGCATGGTATGTATTCAACGCCATCGGGCTATATACCTATTCGCCGGCCGACCCGGAGTATATCATCTCTGTCCCCCTGTTCAACGAAGTGAAGTTCTCTTTGGGTGAAGGCAGGGAATTTACCATCAGGAAAGAAGGTAAAGGAAAAAAGATCGGGCAAATCACCTATGGCGATGAAGCGATAGACGGCTGGTTTATCAGCCACGAGCGGCTTAAGGATGGCAAGGAATTGATAATAAAGACCGTCGAATATTAAAATAACAGGGCTGCTACCAATACTTCGGGGCCGGGAACCGGATCCGATTGTGTATTCCGTCTATTTCTCTTATTTCGTGTATTTCGCCGATTTATTCCAATTCTTTCCGCCAATAATACATGGAAGGATCTGTTTCCCCGAATCCGAGGCTTTGATACAGATGTTGGGCGGAGAAATTATCCTTGCGTACTTCCAGGGTGATGCGGCTGCATCCTCTTTCCCTGCCGATTGCAACCGCCGCCTCAAGCAATTGCCGTCCGATCCCCTTACCGCGATAACCGGGTAAAACGATCAGGTCATGAATATTTATCATCGGACGGACGGTAAATGTAGAGAAATTTTCAAAAGCGACAAGCAACCCGCACACAGTCCCTCCGGCTTCGGCCAACAGGACAACAGAAGCGG
>JAISZV010000108.1 GCA_031284475.1 Proteiniphilum sp.
ATACTTTCGTTTTGACTTTGACATTACGGATAGCTCTTTCGGAAGCATTATTGTCCGGTGGTACATGGGGAGAGTATAAAAAAGTAAAAATACTGTTTCTGTGTTTTATCAGACGTTTAATCAAAGCCTGTTCCTTTGCATGAAACCCGGATAGATCTACCGACAGTAAGTCGTCCGCTTCACGTTCTATCTCCTTCACTTTTGCAGGTGGAATTTTGTAATCATCAGCGGTCAGGAACTTTTTTGAAACTATTTCGGACTATAAACACGAGTTGGAATCTTTGCTAACGCTCAATTTTAAATTGTGTAATTCGTATTCTTTTTGAGTATATGTGAGGAATGAAAACATTACGCTAATGTGGGTTCGACGTAAGAAAAAGGCGAAAATATCAGGAAAAAAGATAAACGGCAAGAACCCCGGATGGGTACCACCCAATTAAGAGATACTTCATACGGGCATGAAAAACGGATAGCCGGAAAAAAAAATATGGAATAAAACTGGGTGCAATGATTTTTTATATATATTTGCGGCGTTGAACATCCGGACGGTTTCATAAAGATGATACCCGTCCGTACAGGATGAAAAACAGTGAAATTGAATTTGTAATGGAATCAAGACAAAAAAAGTGAGTATGTTTGTTCTTTTCATAAATAATCTTCCGGAAAGCCTCTTTGAGGCAAACTTTGGCACGATATTTGCTGGGGGGGGGGGGTAAACCGTTATAGAATAACTGTTTCATGCATATATGCATCTGACAGACGCCTCCGGTTGACAGACCGTCAACAGACCATTTTCAACGAAAGAACAGAAACCGCTTCGAAAAATATACAAAACCTCCGGAAAAGGATTCTTCCTTTTCGCGGAGGTTTTTTTGTTACCGTTTTAATGTTAACGAAAAGAGTCTGCACCTTTTAAATTGAATTGCCTATGGAAAAAGAAAGGAGAAAATGAGAACCCAATGAAAACAGCGCCTTCCGGCGCTCCGGTAGATGCCGGAAAAGAATTAATTCAGAAAATCAAGTTTTACATGAAAAGTATTATTATCAACTTATCAAAACGAAAAGAACATGAAAAAGAAGTTTTTGTCGGAGGGCGTTGTCCTCCGGAAATTGCAACTTGAAAAAGTATTCAAAATGACGGGAATCTTCGTATTCCTGCTTGTGGGATGCGTATGGCATCTGTACGCGGAAAATGCGAAAACAGCGCCTGTACGCGACGATGTTGCGTCGAGCCAGCAACAGCAGACAAAACGCATCACGGGAACAGTAGTTGACGGCAACGGAGAGCCGATTATCGGCGCCAACGTTTTGCAGAAAGGGAACAGCAGCAACGGAACAGTGACGGACACGGAAGGAAAGTTTTCGCTCAACGTGCCGCCAAACGCGACGTTGCAAATATCGTTTATCGGCTACCTGACCAAAGAAGTGGCCACAGGCGAGCAGTCGTCAATTGATATTGCGCTGACGGAAGATGTCGGACTGCTGGAAGAAGTCGTTGTCATCGGGTACGGCACGCAAAAGAAAACGTCCGTTACCGGTGCGATTGCTTCCTTACAGACTGAAAAGATCGAAAATATACCGGTGGCAAATGTTTCCAATGCACTTGCCGGCCGAATGAGCGGTCTTTATGTGAATCAGATTTCCGGCGCTCCGGGTTATGCGGCAGCCATCCGGATACGTTCCATCAATACATGGAAAAGCAGCGGCAACGACCCGCTGTATGTCATTGATGGCATTATTCTGGACAAACGGTCGTTTGACATGCTGGATTATTCCGAGATTGAAAACATCTCCGTATTGAAAGATGCGGCTTCCGCTTCCGTTTACGGAGCGCGAGCAGCAAACGGTGTGATTCTGGTGACTACTCGAACGGGCAAGGAAGGCAAGTTTAAACTGAATTACAACTATTCCTACAGTTTTGACCAGCCCTTGAAGACGCTGAAATATGGAAGCTCCGCCGATATGGTGAGGCTGAATAATTATGCACGGTCTGTGGCAGGCATTCAACCCTTGTTTGATGAGGAAGAAGTCGCTTATTTCAATCAAAACGATCCGGGGAAAGCCTGGTTTGACTTGGCATACAGAGACCCAACACTGCAAAAGCATACGCTGAACGCTTCCGGAGGCTCTGAAAATTACAGCAACGATCATCTCGCATCTACCTTCTGGCTGGAGAACGGCAACTATATACGGCTCCAACAGTTAAGCCTCAAGTATTCGCTTCCGAAAATAGATATGAGAACAATTAGTAAAATAGCAGGTATCCTTGTTGGAATGTTTACCTTTATGCAGTGTAGCGACCCGCTTGATAAAGAGAATCTGGCCGCCATTACAAGCGATCTCGTATGGTCGAATCCTCAAATTGCGGAAGCCTGCGTAAATGATATGTATGCCAGTTTCATGCCCGGATTCGATACGGGTGAGTTTTCGAATACCGACGAAGGCGGCGTAACTTATGGGGTTTCCACAATCAGCGCATACATAAGAGGCTCTATAATTTCCAATTCCTATGATTATTATCCTTATGATGATATTCGAAGGATCAATATCTTTCTGGATAATATCGACGGTGCCACTTTTGGGGAGGACGTCAGGAACTCCCTGAAAGGTCAGGCATTGTTCTGGCGGGCATGGGCTTATTTTAGAATGGTGAGAGCCTACGGCGGCGTTCCCTTAATCCTGAAACCGGCTGACCCGAGTGATGAGGAGGCGATTTTTGTGCCCCGCAACAAGACGTCGG
>JAISZV010000121.1 GCA_031284475.1 Proteiniphilum sp.
TCCAAGTTCCAACTGATAGGTTCGTGATGAAAAATACGATTACGGAATGTCCTGAAACGGTTCAACGGTGGCGCGACTTTTTTTCGCTGGCGTTCTTTTCCTCCCTGCCGAACAACGCAGCCAATTCTCTACCGACAGCATTGCGAAGCGCTACCTCAAAGGTAGTGATGCATGGATAAAATGTTTCTGCCAACTCAATGTTGCATTGATAGTGCAGCATCGCTTTTTCCGGTTCGGCGTGTCGTTTGAAATACTTTTCCGTCCGTTTTTCGGAAAATATCTTTTCAAAAGATTTTCTGTCCATATTTTGCCTGTAAATTAATTTTTTATACATTTACACGGCAGTCCCGGGAACTTCTTCTCTCGAATATTAAATGTCGATGATGAAGCCGGGTTTTTTTATTTTCCCCTTTTATATGCTGCTGCCACACTATAAAGCCTTTTTAAATCTATATCCGGTTTTGATAAAACCTGATTTATCGTAGAATTGATGAGCGGCTTCTTCTTTTCCAAATCCACTGACTAACCATATTCCAATACAATTTAGGGATTTAGCTTTTTCTTCGCAAAACATGATCATTTGTTTTCCTATATTTTGTTTCTGATATTTGTTTTTAGTAACAATAAGGCTGATTTCCAAAAACCGGCTGTTTTCTTCTATATTTTCCCTAATACGAGTCGCAACTATCCCTTTTTTCACGCTGCCATCAACACAAATGTATAATTGATCTATTGGACTATTCATTATAAACTCAACCCGGCTTCGCAAATCATACTCGCTAATCTCTTTTCCATTATACTCTGAGATTATTTCTTTTAGAAAAGAAAAATCCGGCCAATCCAACTCTTTGAAAAATATATCCATCATTAATGGCTATTATACAATGCTTTTTTTCATTTCAAATACAATTTCTTTAATGCATACATTCACCGATAAATCCAGCAAATACAGGATAGTTTTCAATAAATCTTCCGGCTGAATCATTTCTTCATTTTTAAGTGGAGTGCCTGCTATTTGAGCCATTTCGGTATTCACCCATCCGGGACACAATGATATAACCCGTATCCCTAATGGAGCTAATTCCCGATAAAGCGACTCTCCTAATCCCAGTAATGCAAATTTTGTAGAACCATATATGCCCCCATTCGGAAAGCCATATTTTGCTGCTCGAGATGCAATATTGAAAATATATCCATCTCCCTGTTTCTTCATTATTTCCGTTACCGCCTTTAAAATTGCATATTGTGCGACAAGATTTATTTTGATAATTTTTTCATAATTATCAACAGACTCATTGAGCGAGCCATCTATATACGAAGCTGCGGCATTAACCAGTATATCTATTGTACCGTACTTTTGATTAATGTTTTTGATTTCATGATCAACTTGCGAAAAATTGGTAATGTCTAACGGCAACACAATTGGTTCGGGAATATCATTCCCTAATGTCATAATTTCTTGATAAATTCCGTCAAGCCTCTGTTTACTCCGGGCTATTAAAACAGTTTGATAACCCTCTTTGGCAAGACCAATTGCAATAACAGAACCTATACCCTGACTGGCGCCGGTAATAATTGCTAATCCTTTACGTTTTTTCATTCTCCAATTTTTTATTAGTTATTCGGCGCAAATGTAAGGAAAATTCTTTTTCGGCATCCATGCGTTTTTTTATTTTTTCCTTTCGTTTTCCTTGTTGAAAAGAAAAAAGTTGTTACATTTGCACCCGTTATTCATGTGAGCGCATTGTTGTTTCCCGGTTGCGATCCTTTTAATAAGGAATTACGTATACTCAAAGGGGCGGCGGTTCGGTCACGTTGGTTTCAGAATAAGAATATCAAAATGATTGGTTTTATTTTTGCATTTGCTTTCCGATTTTACTTTTACTTTAGCAGGTAAAGGCAGGATTTTATATGCAGAATGAAAAAAAATTAAAAAGTCATATCAGAGTAAATAAAGTCCTGTCGATTACACGATGGGACTTTTTTTGATTAGTAAATATAAAAGACAGACCAGATGAAACGAGTAGCCATTCAGGGAGGAGAAGGGTCGTTCCACGAGATTACGGCCCGCGAATATTTCAAGGGCGAAGAGCTGGAAATTATTCCATGCAGCGCTTTCCGCGATATTTTCATTGAAACGGAGAAGGATCCCGATTTGATAGGCGTGATGGCGATAGAGAACACCATAGCCGGAAGCCTGCTGCAAAACCACGACCTCCTGAAGATGAGTAACGTGCAAATAGCTGGGGAGCATAAACTGCGTATATCGCATTCGTTGGCGGCGCTTCCCGGAAGAACGGCGGAAGGGATCAAAGAGGTAATGTCGCATCCTATTGCTTTGATGCAGTGCGAGGCTTTTCTCGATACCCTGCCGGGTGTAAAGATTGTGGAACACGAAGATACGGCGCTCGCGGCAAGGGATGTCCGCGATAAGCAAATGACGACGGCAGCCGCCATCTGTAGCGCATTGGCGGCCAAAAAATATGGATTGGAGATACTTGCCGGCGGGATAGAGACAAACAAAAGAAACTTTACCCGCTTCCTTATTCTGGCGCAGGGAGAGATGCTGCGGGAAGTGCAGAAGGATAACCATATTAATAAGTCGTCGCTGGTTTTTGTGCTGCCTCATAACGAAGGAAGCCTCTCCAGGGTACTCTCGGTATTGTCGTTCTACGGCGTAAATCTCACCCGCATCCAGTCGCTGCCCATTATCGGAAGGGAATGGGAATACCAGTTTTATATCGACCTTACTTTCTCCGATTATAATCGCTACCGGCAATCCATTGACGCTATTATGCCGTTAATCAGCGGATTGAAAGTGCTGGGAGAATACAGGGAGGAGAAGCGCGGGGTTGTTGAATGAGAAATGAAGAATGAAGAATGTAAAATGAAGAATGAGTTTGGAAACCAGGGAAACTGGGAAACCGGGGCGGCCGGGAGATTGGGCAGAAGAGAAGACTGGGCGGCCGGTTGATCCGGCGTCCTATTAGTAATGAATTGACAAATGAACTACCCCGCCGCAAGCGAGGGGTATCAGCAAGGAATGATTTTTATTTTTCGCCGTAAGCGGCGGGGAATTAAACCCAAAGAGATTAACAACGATGAAGATAGAACCTGCCGAACATATTAAATCGATTTCCGAATACTACTTTTCGGTGAAGCTGGCGGAAGTGGCCCGCATGAACGCCGAAGGGAAGGATGTGATCAGCCTGGGGGTGGGGGCTCCCGACCGTATGCCGTCGGATGAGACCATCCGGGTACTTTGCGAAACCGCACAGCGTCCCGATACGCATGCTTATCAGCCTTATACGGGTATTCCCGAACTGAGGAGAGCATTCGCCCAATGGTACGGAAGAGTGTACCAGGTGGAACTGGCGGAGGATGAAGTGTTGCCGCTGATCGGTTCGAAAGAGGGAATACTGCATATCTCAATGACCTTTCTCAATTTTGGGGATGGCGTACTGGTTCCCGATCCCGGTTATCCCACTTACCGGTCGGCATCTAACCTGCTAAGGGCGAATGTAATGCCGTATGACCTGCTGGAAAACAATAACTGGGAACCCGATTTCGAGGCGTTGGAAAAGATGGATCTCTCGAACGTAAAACTGATGTGGGTCAACTATCCGAATATGCCTACCGGCGCCAATGCATCGGCCGGGTTATTCGAAAAACTGGTGGATTTCGGTAAGAGGCATGGTATCATCATTTGTCATGATAATCCTTACAGTTTTATTCTGAACGATAGGCCGATGAGTATTTTATCGGTTCCG
>JAISZV010000181.1 GCA_031284475.1 Proteiniphilum sp.
GAGCGCTAATTCGAGCTCTGGCGCCTCCACCCGTGAATACGCCCCAATCAGGGATGGAATTAGAAAGATCAAATTCATACACATTACTGCTTCCGTTATACAATTGGACTCTATATGTATCACCGGATTCATTGTAATCATCATTCCATGTCTCAACAAATGCTATAACGACACGCACTTGCCTATCCGTAACAACCCTGATTTGTGTGATTGGCCCTTTTGAGACAGGTATTTTGATGTCTCCTCTTACTCTTTTAAAATTCTCTTCTCTAAACATCGAAAAATCAGATAATTCCAATTCTCCAGAGGAAAAAGCAGTCTGATAGTACATAGTATTATAATATCTTCTTCTTCTGCCTTCATTTACATTCATAAAGAACTCCACATCATACTCAAAAGCATAATTTTGGGCAAACAGATCGGGCAGTAATGCCGTCATAAACAGGAAAGAGAGCGAATATCGCAGAAAGAGCGAAACGAGTGAGTGGCGTAGGTGTTTCATAGCGTTATATTTTTTTCAATTTTTTCGGGAATATTGCCTTTTGTTTTAACCACGAGCATATACTTGTGTTCTATGCCCGATACGACCTGTGTATCTTCTATTACGGAGTTATTCTGTAAACTGTCCCTGAACAGCGTATAGGAACCGTTTTCATCTGATTTGAACAGTTGAATGGAAATGATATCCCTCGCAGGAGACGACCACTTGATCCTTATCCCGTTTTCCACCGGGGTCAAGGTGAATTCGGTTTTGTGGCCCTCTTCCTTTATGTGTATGGACTCAACAGAATACTCTATCGAAAAGTCTGAGACAAGCCCGTTTCCCGTAAAGGCGGCTATCCTGTAAGTTGTATTTCGGCCGTTCTCTATTTCCGTGTCTTCGTAACTTTGAATGGTTGCATCCTCAATTGTTGCAATCCTTTTTGCAATTTCACCGGCTCCGTTACTCCTGTAAACATAAAAACCTTTCAAAGCAGCCTCGCCGCCGCTTGTCCAGTAAACGCTGTTTTTGCCGTTTTCCACTTTTACCTGCCGGATGAACGGTGCGCTTGGCGGTATCACAGACGGTTTTATTACAGCAATGGGAGTAGATTGTTCCGACCGGTTGTATCTTTCATCCAAAGCCGCAATCGTGTAATATGCTTTCTCGTTCAACATAGATATGTTGATTGTATCTATGTAGCTTGTCGATTGTATGGCGATATCGTTCAACGGGATGAATTCTTCGCCATCGGTATTTGCTTTAAAGACCCTGTAACCGCACAGGTCGGAATCCGTATTGGCATCCCATGACAGATGTACCGCTCCGGTGGAATCTACTTGAGCTTTCAAACCGGTAGGTACTGCGGGGGGAATCGTATCGGCAGCCTGTATTAATACAGGAAAGGAGCGGAGCGATTTTCCGGTGACCGAATTAGCCGTAACCACATAGTAACTTGTAGAGGGTATCTCATCAATGTGGAAATAGCGGTCATTTTTTCTTATATTATCGTTCAGGATGGAAAAGGTTTTATTATCAGGCGAATGTTCAATACTGAAATTTTCGATAAGCCTTTCATCAACTTCATCGAAAGTCCATACTACATCAGCCCCTCCCTTTTCGTCGGGAATAGCCCGGGTAATGAATGGGGGGTTAGTCAGTTCTGCTGTTCCTTTTCCCGAAAGGGTATCGCTATATGCGCCTGTGCTTCCGAATGGAGTGATTCCCATTATACGGTAATGATAGGTAATATCGTTAGCAATGGTATCCACATAAAGGAATGGAGCATTTTCATCAGCCACATTCGACTCCAGATAGGTTATCGGTATTTCGGAAACAGGGGAGAAAGAGTTGCCGTCTGTAGACCTTTCCAGTATATATGCAGTATAAAGGTTAGAAAGGGTGCGATAATTCCAGCTAAGTAAAACTTTCCCATCAGAAAAACCGGCGTAAAAATCGAGCGCCTTGGGAAACCCGGTCAGATTTTTTGTATCGACAAACAAAGCTCCGTTTTCGATGATAAGCTCATCCTCCGGTACCTGGGATATTACTTTGTACAAATACCTTTCATTCTCCTTGACAGTATGGTCTTCCCATCCCCAGCCAACTTCTACGGCAACCGGGAAACACAGGTCGGCCGCATACAGAGAGAAAACATAACGCTGTTGCATTTCCTGTCCCAATGCGATCATGGCGGCCACATCCGCCTCGCCGGATCCCGAAACTTCAAACTTCTCACCGAACAACCCTTGGGCAACGATAGCCCCATAAGGATATTCATTCGCCAGTTTCTTCAAATTATCGGATTCTTCAGGTTTCAATATGCCGGAGAGAATAACCGATTCCGGCTCATCGAGCACTCTCCCATCCCTTACAATCGTTTCCCTCTCCAATATAACGCCATACTTGTTTAGGAGCGTCCATGCCTTTGCATCTGTCGCAGCCCATCGCAATAATACCTTGTCCTTATCTATTTCGGATCGTACTTTTATTGACGGTAGGGCTTCCTGTCCCTTTATATAGGCGGTGAAAAGGACGAAGCAAAAACAGATTATCAATTTTATTACAGTTCTTTTTTTCATATCCGTAATATTGTCATTCATTCAAATTGAGGAAATTATTGAACTCAAAACTCGTGGATGATGATACTTTCCCATCGGGAAGCACATATTGCAGTGTAACCTTATACATGCCTTTTTTCAGGAAAGGCAGGTCTCCGGCGGCAAACCGTTCATAAATAGCAGGACTTACTTTATTTCTGTTATTGACAATTACAGACTGCAGGTTCCTGAAATCCTGTTCAAAATAGATGGACGCCTCGTATGTGTAGGGGAACCAGAAGTTCGTTGACCTTACGCCTTTCTGTAAATCGAGCACATAAGGTGAATAGGTGAATACGGATTTATATGGCGGTACTCCGACAGGATTTTCGTCCCTATAGGTCAATCCCAGTCCGTTGTATGGATAACCGTTATACACCAGCGGAGCAACCGTTGAGGTATAAAAGTCTTCTCTCAAATCAGCCCTTACCTGAATTAACGGGACGTTTCCGGATTTATCGATACCGCTGATTTCAGTTTCATCAAAATTCTCTTCACCCTGAACACGATATAATAACCGTACGGCAGCCGCCGCATTCTCTACGTATGCTCCGTTTTTAGTATTTAAGGACTTCATTTTTTGAGGGAATGTCCTGAACCGGCTCGAAGAAAACGCATAATTCAATATACTTTTTTCGTTTTCTGCCGAAATACCGGCAACCGCTTTCTTTCCTTCAATTGAAACGGAAGCATCTTCGCTGTCTATAATGCTCGTTGAGGCATATCCCCCTGTTTGGGGTTCTCCCGCGTCTTGGGCAGTATAGGCAATACGTAATATATAACTGTTACTTACGTCCAATTCGGGTATTTTAAATTCAAGCCGGTTGGCCGATTCGTTGTAATTAAACGAAGCGGCGGTTTCCTTACCTGTTCTGTCGGAGAACAACAACCTGTAATCGAAACCTTTCTCGAACAGGTATTTTTGACCGAATTGCAGTTGAACATACCCATTATTGTCTTCGTCCGGCAAGAAATACTTCTGATCGACTACCGGATAGGCATAGACTATATTTTGCATGGGGATATCTTCGGGAGCTCCCCCGGTAGTAAAGGCGAATGTTTTTTCTTCCATTGCTTCTTTACCTGAGGTGACGACTGTTCTCCATTGACCGTTTTTTAATTCTTCAAATATTACGCGGACGTTTGCCTGTAACCTGGACTTGGGAGGCAGGATCTCTTTCGCCTGGAAAGTTACCGCATCTTTCTGTGCGTTCCATTGTAGCGTTCCGGCAATATTCCCATCTTCTTCACCGGTCAGGGTGAAGGACTTCAGTTGAACCCGGTAGGTTGACAGGCCGTTATCGTTTTCTGCATCAAATGATTGTCCTACGGGAATATTGAACGTTGCTTGCGGCATTGTGAATACGCTCAATTCCCCTTCATTGTCACGGGGAGATATGTCGTTTATTATCGCCATATCTATGGGCGAACTTCCGGGGATCACCAGATCACACTCTTCTCCCAACGATATTTTGAATCGGGCGCTCCCCTTGATAAGGCCAAGTACATTAATATTTACACCCAGATAACCCCTGAGGGAGGATGGATTGGGCAACATGGTTTGCAACAAAGCAGCTGCGCCGCCCTCAATGATCGGTACTTTCTTCTTTAAAAACCATAAATTTATATTGACGCCTAATTCACCTTGTAGATAAGTGTATGCTTGCCCTTTGGCATACCAGCCGTTCATACCGACAACTCCACTACGTCCCCTGCATTGTAAATCGCCATAATCCTTTAACATGAAGTCGAAGCCGGCGCCCGCAACGAATTTGGCATACATCATAAGGAATGTGAGATCACCGGTGCTTACACGGAAGTCGGAACCGAATGCGAACCCTGTTCCCATACCCAATGCATCCATATCCCTGCCCAGGGTAAGGCGTGAAAGGTCTTCCCTGATCAGGTTGGCTACTTCGATAGGTGGTGCGGGCATTTCAGGTATTCTTGATCCCGCCATTAGGTAGGAACCGGATTTTATTCCGATGATATTGCCGAGATTTATCTGTAAACCCAGCCTGTCGGTGGGGGAACCCAGATGCAGATACCACTCCGAAGGGTCGACATGCAGCACGCCCCAGCCGGCCCTGTTGCCGGAAGCGGTTCCCTGCAGGAAGCCGCCCGGAGTATTCACATATATGTCGGTAGTGGCGTGCAGGGATTTATTCTTGAAGTCGAACTGGACGCCCAAAGTTCCCATGATTCCGTATTGCAGTTCTTTGGGAATAGGGGAGATCGCGGCGGCTGCCCTGTTGGGGTCAAACTGTTTCCATTCTTGCAGTTTTTCGGTATCAAGGGATGACTCCAATTTCAAGACTTCATTGTATTTCTCATTAATCTTGTCGGCATATGGTATGGATAATGATTTGGCTCCTTCTGCAGGGAACTGGGCAAATCCGAAGAATCCGGCGTAACTCAAGCCGCCCGATTTGGAGAAAGCGATCTCGAATGATGCTTCTCCATTGGCTATCTTTTCTGTGATCAGGAAGAGAACGGCCGCTTTAAAACCTAATCCCCGATCCTTATCGGGTACATAGTTCATCGAAGTGAATGTACTTCCATCCTTTTGAGAGTCTGCCCTGCTTCCCTCGCCACGCATCCGGTAGGTGACGCCGCCGGAAATACCGTTTATCGTAAGCGGCGGATAAACAGGTATGCCGCCCGGGAACACGACGCCGCCATCAGCAAACCAGTAGCGATAATCATCCTTTACGCCGAACGCGCCACGCATATTGACCTTAAGATTATTAAACTGTGTCAGGCAAACCTGCAAATCTCCGGAGAATCCGTTACCATATACCGGATCATCCTGCATCCATATAAGTTTGCCATTGAGGTCGATAAAATCGGCGATGTTTGCTTTCAGGTCGATGGCGTCAAGGCGTACTCCTTCATACGCCCAGAATTTCTTGTTGTTATCTTCCCGCATTGTTGCCATGAAGGAAATATTTGTTCCCGCGGATATGGTTCCTTCCATCAACGCCAGGGAAACGCCCGTAGAGAGGTATGCCTGCCTGCTGTCCGCATGAAGGCTTATACTGTTGATGGAAATGGGGAAATTACCAAGAAAGGATTTTCCGGCATAACCGAAATATTCAACGGTTAGATAAGGAGCCTCTGTTTTTAAGGTAAGGCTCCGAAATTCTACAGTCGGTATTGTGACGGGAATAGGTTTGAAATCGGAGTTCTGCGCAGGGGCGGCATCCGAATTATGCATAATGCGCATTTGGCCGTGGAGCACGGCTGTAGGGCGAAACTCTCCGCCCACAACATGCATGGTTACGTATGAGTTAGGCAAAATAGATGCTTTGGCATTAAATATTGAAAAATCAATATTCTCAACCGAAGCAACCTGCATGATATATTCATTGTTCGGCTTAATAATTGCCGTATAATCCAGACTGGTATTTTCCCCCTTAAAAGGAAGTCCTAACCGGCCGCCAAATCCGGCGGCAATCAGTTTATTGGCTTCAAATTGAAGTTCAAAACTATTGACGGAGAAATTCCAACCGCCTGCGCTACCTTTATCAAAAGGCAAAACATTGTCGGCTGTAAAATGACCTGAAATACCATAGTCGTCGATAATCATGTCGCTGGCGGCAATTTGTGTTCTTACACCGTCAACCGTCGAAAATTGTTTGGGTAGCGTTATTGAAATTTCCCTTGCCGACACTCCTCTCCAAATTGTGGCGGCTCCGGGAACCATATATTTTTGTTCATACCCTGACGGGAAACGTGTGGATTGGGAATTTCTGGAATCACTGAAATCAAATACTACATCCCTTACATTAAACTCAAAATCATCAAGTCCGACAATGTAAAAAGAAGGTAACGATATTTCGACCAGCAAATCGTTCCAACTTTCAATTACGGTTTGGAAATGTCCTTTCACAACATCTCCATCAGTATTGCTTGCAGGCCTCAGAAGCGTTTTAGGAAATACTACTTCCGCATTCACGCCAAGTTCTTTGAACCCTTTGCAATCGATAGACATGAAAGTCTCCGATTGGGAGATTCCACGGGTAGCGTCATAACCGCCTTTAAGTACAATGACGGTATTGCCGTTATTAAATGGTATCTCTATATCAGCCAACAAAGACAACGTAGCGTCACCGACAATAGAGCCTTCATAGGAGAGTTTAATTCCGCTTGCCCCGAAGAAAAGCTCCATTCTTTTTCCATCCGTTCCCTGTGGAATAACGGCACGGGCAAAAACAGAGAGTTCCATATAGACTGTGCCGAAAATAACTTTGTCTATGGCAATAGTTACTTCCATATTGTTAACGGTTTTCTTCAAGCCTATGGGCAAAATGTTCAGATCCGCCGGCTGTAATTCTTCAGTATAGGAATTGGCCTGGGAAACCATGGCAAAAAGGTTCCGCACCCTCTCCAGTTGCATTTCGGAGTTGAAACCGGATTGCTGGCCATAAAGGGTTGTGTTGACAACACAAAAAGTGTGAAGCAACAGGAAAAACAGGATATTGAGGTTAAGTATCTTCATAATCACTCCTTTTTATGTCGTTTTAATCGTCTATTTTGTAATATTCGGCTGTGATCCCGAATATCAATGATTTCCAATGAACTTAGTTGCCAACTTATTTTTTACATATCCCTTAACAAACACATTCCAATCCGTTTTATGAAATAACGCTGTAAATATAAATCATTCTCAGCAAACTTAAGTTGATTTTCCGTTATATTTGAAACCAATGTTTTACGGCATAAAAAAAAAGCCCCCGGCTGAGATATGACTCTCTACCGGAGGCT
>JAISZV010000212.1 GCA_031284475.1 Proteiniphilum sp.
TAAATCCAAAAAGAATATCCATTCAGCCGGTTATTTTTGTCATGAAGGTAAGTTAATTTCCATTCAACTTTTTTGTTGACCTTTGAAAATCTCCGTAGCCCTCTGTGGTTTTCCGTGAATTTTTTTCTTACTTTTGTCCCGGTATAATTTAAAACAGGTAACAATGAAAAAAGTTGAGTTTATTTTATTCGCTTTGGCGCTGACAGGACTATTGTCGTGCGGAGGTAAAAAATGTGAAGAAAATTCACAATGTGCAGCAAAAACTCCGGTAGAAACAAAACAACCGGAAAAAGAGAAGAAAGTAGTTGTAGCGCGGCTTGTTGTAAAAGAAGGGCAAGAAAAAGCGTTCATAGAAATTGCCGCAAAATTGGTCAATGCAACCCGGGAAGAAACGGGCAATCTTTATTATTCGGTGTATCAATCGCCTTTAAAGGGAACGGAATTTCTTTTTTATGAAGAATATAAAGACGAAGCCGCATTCAAAGAACATAGTTCATCGGAACATTTCGCCGCTTTTGCGGAAGCAATCAAAGACTTAACGGCGGGCGATTTAATCGTTGACGAATTTTAATTGATTTAATGATGAGCCAATGTGAACGCGCCGGCGTTAATGTGACTGTACTAATGTTCCAATGGTTGATTCAATGATTCAAATAATTATCAATTGTCAATTGCTAAGGGTTTTGCCCGTTTGTCTTTTTATTATTGGTGTTATTGTCTTTTTGTTCCGGCATTATTAGGGCAACTGCACCAAAATTTTCTTGCAATTTTTTTTGAATAAGCAAACCTTATTTCCACCTTATTAAAAAAAACAATACAAAACAACCCCAGTAGCAGAGAACGTAATGCACATAAATTAACCTCATTACCTTATTAAGACAATGAAATCTTAATAAGGTAATAAGGTTAATGAAGATGTGTTATCAAATTCAGCTACTAAGGTTGTTTTGTTATTAAAATAAGGTGTAAATAAGGTTTTTATAATTCATAATTCATAAATTTTTATTCGTCTGTGTGTAAATAAAATTTTTCATGTATCTTTGCTCCCTCATTCAACAGGGGGTGCCCAAATAACGGGCTGAGATCATACCCAAATCACCTGATCCGGGTAATGCCGGCGTAGGGAAAACAGATTCCACACTCTTGTGGTTTTTCCGGTATACATCTTTTTTTTAATCCCCTTTTTTATTCACTAACCCACGATGAACAAGGCAAATAGCTTTGTTCGTCCTAAAATTTTATGTAAATGAAAAAGGTTTTTATGACTTTTGCGGGGTTGCTCACGGCGACCGGCTTTCATCTGGCGGCGCAACAACATGCGCAGACAGACAGTTTAAAACAAATCCAACTCGAAGAAGTGGTTGTTTCCGCTACGCGGGCAGGCAGTAACACGCCGGTAACGCACAGTAACATACCGCAGAGCGCCATCTCCGAACGAAATTCGGGACAAGACGTCCCTTATATTTTGTTGCTCGAACCCTCGGTTATTGTTACATCCGACGCAGGAACGGGAATCGGGTACACCGGCTTCCGCGTACGCGGAACTGACGCTAACCGTATAAATATCACCGTAAACGGCATACCGCTGAACGATTCGGAATCGCATGGCACATTCTTCGTCAACATGCCGGATTTTGCCTCTTCACTTTCCTCCATTCAGGTACAGCGAGGCGTGGGAACATCAACTAACGGCGCTGCCGCATTCGGAGCAAGCGTAAACATGCAAACCGAAAATATGAGCCGTACGCCTTACGCCGAAGTCACTTCTTCATACGGTTCGTTCAATACCAACCGCAATACATTGAAGGCGGGAACAGGCCTCATCGGGAATCGCGTCGCCATAGACGGGCGTTACTCAACCATTGCTTCCGGCGGATATATAGACAGAGCGTCGGTAAACATGCATTCCTATTACCTCTCCTGTGCATATCCGGGCGAAAATACCGTTCTTAAATTCATCACTTTCGGAGGAAAAGAAAAAACATACCAGGCTTGGAACGGCGTTGACTTGGATCAGGTACGGCTCGATCCGCTGAACTACTCACGCAGTTACAACGACCTGGGACGGTATACCGGCGACGACGGCAATGTGCAGTTCTACAACAACCAAACCGATAATTATACCCAAACGCATTATCAACTGCATGTTATGCGCCGGTTCTCCCCGTCCCTGTACATCAATGCGGCGTTACATTATACAACGGGAAAGGGTTATTACGAAGAATACCGGACGGACAGGAACTATGCCGAGTACCTGCTCGCCCCTGCCGTGGAAGCCGGCGTAGAACGGAAAACAACGGATCTCATCCGCCGGAAATGGCTCGATAACGATTTTTACGGATCCACACTTGCCCTGAACTACACTCAAAACCGTTTCGGGCTGATCTTCGGCGGCAGCGCAAACCGTTACGACGGCGGTCACTTCGGTAATGTATTATGGGTGCGCCATCCGAACAATTTCGATCCCGATAAGGAGTGGTACCGCAGCGCCAGTGAAAAAACGGACGCTAACGTTTATCTGAAACTGAGTGTGGAGGCGGCGCGCAATCTTCTTGTCTATGCCGATGCGCAATACCGCTACATTGAGTACAACATGCAGGGCTGTGACGACAAATATGATGAAACGGCGAATGCCATGCGCGATATTACCCAAAGGCATACGTTTTCGTTCTTTAATCCCAAAATAGGAACAACTTACAGGCTGAACAACCACAACCGCATCTATGCCTCTTTTTCCGTGGCCAACCGCGAACCGAACCGGAACAACTATACCGATGCGGGGCCGCGCGAGCAACCCACTAATGAACGGTTGTACGATACCGAATTAGGTTACCGTTACCAATCGCCGGGAGTAAGTTTCGGCGCTAACTTTTATTACATGAAATACGATAATCAACTGATCCTTACCGGAAAAATCAGTGAAATAGGAGAAATGCTCACATCTAATATTCCCGACAGCTACCGTATGGGGATCGAACTTACCGGGGCCGTGCAAATAAGCCGGCTATTGCGTTGGAACGGCAACATTACATTCAGCCAAAATAAAATAAAGAATTTTGTTGAGCAGGATATTGATGTATACGACGACGGCTGGAACTGGGTTGAGTCACGATCCAACGAAATAGGCTCCACGAATATCGCCTACTCGCCCGGTATTGTCGCCAACAGCGTTCTTTCGTTTTCATACCACAGCTTTGAAACGGCATTGCACAGCAATTATGTGGGACGACAGTACCTCGATAATACATCGAGCAAGGAGCGTAGTATCGACGCTTATTTCGTGAATAACCTGCGGGCAAGCTACACGCTTAAAGCGCCTCATGTTGAATCGGTGGAACTGGGCGTATGGGTAAACAATCTCTTTAATGTGGAATACGAAACCAACGGCTATAATTGGTACAGCTATTACCTGGACGGGAAACGGGTAAACGAAAAACGTTACTTTCCCCAGGCAGGGGCCAACGCATTGGCAAGTATCACGGTGAGATTCTGAAATATTATATACGCCAAACGGTTCTTCCCTATAAAAGGTTTATCTTTACACAAAAACAAACAATGCAGGCCATTGAAATTATCGGCGCCGTTATCGGGCTACTCTATTTGTCTCTGGAATACAAGGCCAACAAATGGTTGTGGCCCGTGGGCGTACTGATGCCCATTGTCTATGTATGGATCTTCTTCCGGAGTAAATTCTATGCCGACATGGGTATCAACGTCTACTATTTCTTCGCCGGTATCTACGGTTGGATGCAATGGACGAAACGCCAATCGGAGGATTCGGATATGCCTATCAGTCACGCGCCGCGGCGTTATATCCTGCCGCTTTCGGTGATAGGCGCAGCTCTTTTTGCGGTGATGGCGTTTATCCTGATCCGCTTCACCGATAGCCCCGTACCCTACTGGGACAGCTTTACCACGGCTTTGAGTATTCTCGCCATGTGGATGCTTACCCATAAATATATGGAACAATGGTGGTTCTGGTTTTTCGTGAACATTGTTTCCTGCGGGCTTTATGTATGGAAAGGGCTTTACCCTACCTCCATCCTTTTCGCTATTTACTCGGTGATTTCGGTGTTCGGCTATTTCAAATGGAAACGCATGATGACAACATATTATGAATAGAAACAAGGCGGCGGTAATTATTGCCAACGGGCAGTTTCCGAAACATCCTATACCCCTGTCCTATATCAGGGAGGCGGAATATATAGTCTGTTGCGACGGGGCTGCCGACGGCTTTATAACCGGCGGGGGCATACCAAACGCCATTGTGGGCGATTGCGATTCCATCTCGCAAGAGAACAGGGTTCGTTTTTCAGGCATTCTCCACCCCGACCCGGATCAGGAAATAAATGATCTCACGAAATCGGTGCGGTTTTGCGTAGAAAACGGAAGAAAAGAGATTGTGATTGTGGGAGGAACCGGGAAGCGGGAAGACCACACTCTCGGAAATATATCGCTACTGGCGGAATATGAAAAGATGGCAAAGGTTGTCATGGTCACCGATTGGGGCGTTTTTACCCCTATTCGCTCAGCTGCGGAATTTAAAAGTTACAGGGGAGAACAAGTTTCCATTTTCGCCATCGACCCCAAAGCGCTTACCACTCACAACCTGAAATATCCGATAGACGGAAGGATATTGACAAACTGGTGGCAGGGATCGTTGAATGAATCATTAGGAGACTCTTTCAGCATCGACCCGAAGGGAAGAGTGATTGTCTTTCAGGTTTTCAGATAATTCTCGCTATACTATATTTCTCATTTGTCATCCGTCCTCCGGTAACATTGGTCGTTTTGTACTATCACCCCATTTCACGCAAGACTTCCAGCGATCTCAGCGGCGGGAAGTTACAGACATGCAACCGGTAATAACCCAGCAACCGGTCTATGATCTCATTGCGGTTATTCCGCGATAGTTTGAAAAGATGCATATTGCCGTAGTTTATGCGGTAGAGGTCGCGCAGGTAGACACTCTCTCTCCGGTTCAAGTAATAGGGATGTAATGGCTCCTTCAGTACAAACTCGCCATTTTGCAGGTCAAAGAAAGAATGTTCTCCGATAAATTCCGTATTGGGATAGATTCCCAGAAAACGGGTTAATCCCATCATAAGCGCCAGATGAAAGTTCGCCAATCCTTTTTCGGCGGCTTCCAGCGTTTCCACCGAATTTTTCAGGTAATCGAACGTCGATTCATTGTTATCCGATTCACGAAGCACACACGACAAAAATTCAGAAATGAAAAAAGCAAGCGACACTTTTGTCATATCGGTGCATAATTCGTATAAGGGAAATTGCCTTTCCGCCTCTTTCAACCTGTGCACATCACGTAGCGGTATATGCTCTACTTCCAGATACAGCACCGACAATGGGAAAAAAAGCGAGTTCCGTATTTTCGATTTCTTTCCGCGCGACGTGGGCAACAGGTATGAGGCCCTGCCAAAATCACGCGTAAAAAGATGCGTGATAGAGTATGCGTCGCTGTAGGAAGTTGTGCCGAGTACTATCCCTTCTGTTTTGTGAAGCATATTACTGTTTTACCGATAAGGTGTATTACCGCAAAAGTAGGCAAATCCGCTGAAATTCTTCGCAACAGGGCAAAAAAAAGCCCCGAAAAATCCGGAGCTTGCATATCGGTCTCGCCATGCGGTACATCAATATACTTTCTTCTTGATGCGGGCCGCTTTTCCACGCAATTTGCGCAGGTAATACAATTTTGCCCTGCGTACTTTTCCTTCGCTGTTCAGCGTAATATTCTCAATGAAAGGAGAGTTCATCGGGAAAATACGTTCCACGCCGATATTATCGGACATCTTTCTTACGGTAAATCGTTTAGCGTCTCCGTGGCCGGCGATCTTGATCACTACGCCGCGATACTGCTGTATACGCTCTTTATTTCCCTCCGCAATCCGGTAAGCGACTGTAACCGTGTCGCCGCTTTTAAATTTGGGAAATTCTTTTTTTTCTCTTGCGAAAGCTTCTTCCGCGATCTTTATTAAATCCATCTTTATCAAGCTTTATGTTAATAATTAACCCTTTTGAGCGCAATATAACGGCCTGTTGCCGACAGAGATTACGCAAAGCGGATGCAAAGGTAGAAAACTTTCTTTAATCTGCCGCACAAAACATAATTTAATGTTATTTTTTATCTGCGCCTTGACGCACAAGGTAAAAAAATGTATTTTTGACCTGTTTTATGCAACGGTTGCCCGCCTTTTGTTTGTAAGTAACTTCAACCGAATGGAGCGCTTATATAATAAACAGGTCGGGATCAAACAGTTGCCTGCTAAAAATTACGAAATATCTTAATATTATATACAACATGCGATTAAAAACAATGTGGATTGCCTGTACGGCCATCCTGCTTCTTTCCTGTAATCAGCAATACCGGATCACGGAAATGTCCGGTACCATCGTTGAGATGAATTCTTCACCCGGCGCGCCCCCTCACCGGGAAATGGGAGCGCTTGTGCAATCTTATAAAACGGAACTCGACCGGGAGATGAATGTGGAGATCGGCAAATCAGCCCGGTTCATGGACTACAAAAGGCCTGAAAGCCTGCTGACAAACCTTACGGCGGATGTTATGAAGTCGTACGGCGACGAACATCTTCCCGACGGGGCGAATATAGGAGTGATGAATGTGCACGGACACCGCGCCACACTGCCCGAAGGAACGATAACCGTTAGTAATCTCTACGAAATTTACTCTTTCGACAATACTATTACCTTCCTTGAATTGAAAGGTAATGATCTGGAAAAGATGTTCGACGCTTATGCACGCATAGGTGGGGCAGGTATCTCATCGAACGTGAAACTGCTTATTGAGGGAGGAAAGGTAAAAAGCGTCACTATCGACGGACAGCCCATTGACAAAGATAAAATTTATCATATCGTTACGCTCGATTACTTAGCCGAAGGAAACGACAACATGAGCGCTTTCCGCAATGCCGTTAAAAATGTCAATACAGGTATCACCCTGCGCGATGTGATGATCGATTGGGTAAAGGAACAAACCCGGCGCGGAAAAGAGGTCGAATCCGTACTCGACGGGCGTATTCTGATTCATTGATGCAATAATCCGATAATCTGCTAATCCAATATAAATATGTATTCAACAAACAAGCTCATCATTCTCTGCCTTACCCTGTTGCTCTCTTTTCCGGCATTCTCGCAAAAGAAGATCGTCATTCTCCATACCAACGATACCCATAGCCGCATAGAACCGCTGCCGGAAACCGACAGAACGGCTCCCGGCAAAGGCGGAGTGGAACGGCGGGCCTCTTATGTAGACCAGGTTAGGAAAGAAAACAAAAATGTACTCTTGCTCGACGCAGGGGATTTTCTGCAAGGCACTCCCTATTTCAACCTTTTCAAAGGGGAAGTGGAGGTGAAAGCAATGAACCTGATGAAATACGACGTTGCCACACTGGGCAACCATGAGTTCGATTACGGAATGGAGACGCTCGAAGAGGTGATTCGCAGAGCCGACTTCCCCATCGTCGCCGGTAATTATGATTTTTCCAAAACTGCGTTGGCCGGACTTGTCAAACCCTATATCATCCTGAAAAGAGACGGTATCAGGATCGGCATTATCGGTATCGGCGTCCGGCCACAGGGGTTGATCGCCGCCGGCAATTACAAGGGGATGAAGTTCCTGGATCCTGTGAAGACGGCCAACAAACTGGCCGAACAGCTTCGTTTACAAGATAAGTGCGATATGGTGGTCTGCCTCTCCCACCTGGGTTACGCATCGGACCTGGAGTTGGCCGAAGCAAGCCGGAACATCGACCTGATCATCGGCGGGCATAGCCATACCTACATAAAAAAGCCGGTAATACGGAAAAATTTAGAGGACAAAGAGGTTATGATCTATCAGACCAACGGGCGTGGAATATATGTGGGGAGAATAGATGTGGAACTGGAGAAAACCAAAAGGTGAGAAGACAATATGCCTCGTCCGGTAAAGATATGATGAAAGATTTAGTTTTTCACTTTTCATATATTTTCGTTATATGCCCGGCGTTTCTATCGGCGCAGGTAACTACCGGCTTGTATGAACAGGCGGATAAGCAGGCCATGAGCCTATGGGTAGATTCGGTATACGCGGAAATGACCCTCGATGAAAAGGTGGGACAGCTTTTTATGCCTATCGTGGAACCAAACAGCGAATGGAAAACCCGTATATCAGATTATATCCGGAACCGGAAAGTGGGAGGCTTACTGTTCTCAAAAGGAACTTTGTCGCAGCAGGCCGATATTACCAATTACGCCCAACAAATTGCCGATATACCGCTTTTGATTTCTTTAGACGGTGAGTGGGGACTGTCCATGCGGTTAACAGACGCTCCTGCATATCCACGGAATATGATTATCGGCGCCATACAGGACGAAGAGATCGTAAAACGCTACGGACAAGAGGTTGCGCGCCAATGCAGAGAGATGGGCGTCCATGTGAATTTTGCTCCTTCACTCGACGTACACAGCAACCCTAAAAACCCTGTTATCGGTACACGTTCCTACGGAGAGAATCCGGTCAACGCAGCGAAGAAAGGAATTGCATTCGCGAAAGGAATGGAAGAAAACGGCGTGATGTCGGTAGCCAAACACTTCCCCGGCCACGGCGACACTTCGGAGGATTCGCACAAGACGCTGCCGACTATAAACCACAACCGGGAACGGCTGGAACAGGTGGAACTGTTCCCTTTCCGGGAATATATCAATGCAGGGCTATCGGGATTAATGATAGGGCACCTGAACGTGCCGGCATTAGAAACAAAGGGAATGCCTGCGTCGCTTTCTCCTGAAGTGGGCGTACGCCTTCTCAAAGAAGATATGGGCTTCACCGGACTCATTTTTACCGACGGTATGGCCATGAAGGGTGTTTCCGACCAACCCGACGCGAGCGTAAAAGCGTTATTGGCGGGAAACGACGTCATATTGGGGGTTATCAATCAGGAAAAAGAGTTCGCCGCCGTGAAAAAAGCGGTAGAAGAGGGCGCAATCCCCGTACCGCTTCTTGAAGAAAAAGTGCGGAAAATACTCACCTACAAATACATCCTCGGAGCAAACAATTTTACGCCCATCAATGCCTCTACCGTCTACAACCGCGTGAATGCTCCTTCCGCCGAATGGGTGCAACGGAAGATATACGACGGCGCCCTTACGCTCCTCAAAAATGAAACAGAGTTGATCCCGGTGAAGAAACTCGACATGACAAAAATCGCAGCCCTGTCCATCGGCGCTCCGGCCGATAATACGTTCCATAAATACCTGAAAAAATATGCTCCCGTAACCACTTTCAGCGCTCAATCCGTCGCAGCCCTGTCCGAAATAAAAGAATTGAGAGAATATGACCTGCTCATTATCTCCATTCATTCGGGCAACACCGTCGATGCGGCAGCGCTGCAACAACTGACGCAAGACCAAAAAACAGTGCTGGCGTTTTTCACTTCTCCTTACAGGCTGGAGAATTTCCAGGCTTCGGCGAACAACGCTGCGGCAGTCATTATGGCCTACGATACCACCGATTTTGCACAAATGAGCGCCGCACAGGGTATTTTCGGAGGGATCGGCGTCAGCGGAAGACTTCCGGTCTTTGCCGGTACAATCGTGGAAGGCGCGGGCTTCGATACAAAAAAGATACGCTTAGGCTATTCCATGCCCGAAGAGGTGGGTTTGGACTCCGAAAGGTTCAGCGAGATAGAGAGTATCGCCTTGGAAGGGATCAGGCAGAGAGCCTATCCGGGATGCCAGATATTGGTCGCAAAAGATGGCGTAGTGATCTATGAAAGGGAATTCGGCAAATTCGATTACCGGGATAGCCCCGAAGTGACAGGCGAAACGATCTACGATCTGGCGTCGGTGACCAAAACAACCGCCACCCTTCCGGCCATCATGAAATTGTATGACGAGAAAAAGATACGCCTCCAGGATCACATCAATAAATTCGTTCCGGAAACCAAAGGGAGTAATAAGGCAAACCTCACCATACGATCCCTGCTGCTGCATGAAACGGGAATAGTCGCTTTTATCCCTTACTATACCGCGGCCATTGATGAGAATAGTTACTCCGGCGCGCTGTTCGGCAGGCAATCGTCCGTTTACCACGCCCTGTATGCAGGCGCCTGGGGCCGCACCGATTACAAATTCCTGCCCGACCTGATCTCTTCCAAAGAATCGGAACAATTTCATCTCCCCGTCGCCAAAGGAATGTACGCAAGCGACAAAATGCACGACAAACTATTGAAAGAGATCATCGACACTCCGTTGAGCAAAAAAGGAAGTTACAGGTATAGTTGCCTTAACTTCATGCTGTTGAAAGAGGCGGTGGAATCTGTTTCGGGAACGGATATCGACTCCTATATGAAACAAAACTTTTACCACAGCCTGGGGGCGTATACTACTACCTTTCAACCCCTCAAGCAGACGTCCATCGAAAGGATCACCCCCACCGAGTACGATCCTTTCTTTCGCAAACAGCACGTACAGGGTTATGTACACGATGAAGGCGCCGCCCTCTTCGGCGGTATATCGGGCAATGCAGGGCTCTTTTCCAACGCCAACGACCTGGCCAAACTCTATCAGATGTGGCTCAACGGAGGAGAATACGGAGGAGAGCGTTACCTGAGTGAAGAAACGGTAAGGTTATTTACTACGATGAAAAGCAGCGTCAGCCGCCGCGGCCTGGGGTTCGACAAACCCGATCCCGCCAACAGCCGGTACAGCCCAACCAGCCCTGGAGCGCCTATCGAGGTATATGGACATACCGGGTTCACCGGTACCGGCTTCTGGATCGACCCAACAAACAATATGATCTATATTTTCCTATCCAACAGGGTAAACCCTTCCCGGACGCCCAATCGCCAATCCACGTTAAATACCAGGGAGCGTATCCAGGAAGAGTTGTATCACGCCCTGAAAACAACAAGAATCCCAATAACAACCGATCAGAAATAGAAGCTATGCAGCAAATCATCAAAAGCGGCCATCTTACGGCCGATGTGGAGAAAGCGATTCAAAACATCCGGCACGATAAACTGTTTGTACTCACAGACGAAAATACCCATACGCATTGCTTTCCCCTGCTTGCAAAGATACCTTTGCTGCGTGAAGCCGGGGAAATTGTGATCCCCGCCGGCGATACCAACAAAACAATCGAGAACCTGGGCCGGGTATGGCAACTCCTTACCGGGAACGGCGCCACACGCCATTCATTACTGGCGAACCTGGGAGGGGGCATGGTTACCGACTTGGGCGGATTTGCCGCAGCAACCTTTAAACGGGGTATCCGCTATATCAATATTCCCACCACGCTGCTCGGTGCGGTAGATGCTGCCGTGGGCGGTAAAACCGGGATTAATTTCGAGGGATATAAAAACGAGATCGGCTCTTTTTATCCTTCCGAATCGGTGATCATTTCTTCCGATTTTTTCCATACACTCGATCAGGCGGCTATTTTATCGGGATATGCGGAAATGATTAAACATGCGTTGATACACTCAAACGAAGAGTGGGAAGAGATTCTTGCCTATTCTTTCAATGAAACGGATTATTCAAAGCTCAATGAACTGGTTTTCCGTTCGGTGAAGACCAAGCAAAATATTGTGGAAAAGGATCCCTACGAGAAAAATATCCGGAAAGCATTGAATTTCGGGCACACCACCGGCCACGCGTTCGAGAGTTTCGCCATGACCAATGGAAGGCCCGTCCCCCACGGTTATGCCGTGGCATGGGGAATGATCGTGGAGCTATGGCTATCACACAGGCTTTGCGGCTTCCCAAAAGAGAAACTGCAAAGGACAGTCCGTTTTATCCGGGAGCGCTATGGCGCATTCCCCATCACGTGCGATCATTATGAGGCATTGTACGAAATAGCCCGGCACGACAAGAAAAATATAGGCGATACCATCCGTTTCACCCTGCTGGGCGATATAGGGGATGTACGGATCGACCGGACGGCCGACAAAGAGTTGGTATTCGAAGCGCTCGATTTTTATAGGGATTCCGTGGGGTTGTAGAGAAAAAATCATTTGACCAATTTAGCCTGAATTTGTATAAATGGATTTCCGCTACTTAACTGAAATCCGGTAATATGTGAAAAATGCCCACAGAATGAATTGACACACAGAAAAGTGTTAAAAATAACTTTTGGATAATACTTTTAAAAAATATTCGTGTTATAATATTACCTTATAGGAAGCATTTATGAAACACGGAGAGAACAGATTCATAAAAAAACTAAAGGCCGGCGATGAAGGAGTCTTTGAAAGGATATTCTATCTCTATAGTGACAGGCTTTTTACCTGGGCATATAAGATAACCGATGACTCCCCAGCATCGGCTGATATCGTACAGGATTTTTTTATCCGTTGCTGGGAAAAGAGGGATATATTGCCTGACAACTGTTCTTTTAAAGCCTACGCTTATAAATCCATTTACAATGCCTCATTGAATTATATCAGGGACAACAAACGTTTTGTGCATGGTTATGACATCACAATAGATTTGATTGACGACAATGTGAACGATGAAGATGTGGAAGAATTAAAAAGATTGCTTCTGAAAGCCATTGACGAATTGCCCGACAGATGTAAAAAAATATTTGTAATGACAACCCTGGAGAAGAAAAAATATGTTGAAGTGGCCGACCTGTTGGGTATATCCGTCAACACTGTTAAAGTGCAGGTATCCAAAGCCTATCGGATTTTAAAAGAAAAAATAGGCTAAAAATCCGGTATCTGAATAATACTTTTTCAAAACCGCTGTGTTATCGTATAAAACCGGCACGAAACTCACCAAAGAACGAAAAAGTTCATGCGCAACGAAAGTCTTGTGTCTTGTGTCTTGATTCTTGGTTCTTGTGTCTGATTTATAATCGCATGAAACGAACAATATGCTGAAGATAGAAAAAAATATAATCGATAAATGGGAACTGCTGTTAAAGGTATTAAGCGATGAGATACCCGAAGATGACAGGCATTTTCAACATTGGCTTAACGAAGATACTGAAAACAGAAAACTTTACATGTCCTTAAAAGAAGAAAGACATAACGACGAATTATTTGATAAAGGTAAGGTTTTCAATACTATTTCCAGTAAGCTCAGTCTGAATACCGGAAAAAAAATTCCCTTGTATCAAAGGAAATGGTTTAAGTACTCAATGTCTTCCGTGGCAGTCATTGCATTATCTATTGTTGCTCTCAATTATTTCACCATACAGGAAAATCCTACTCCCGAAAAAACAGGAAAAAACATCTTTGATCCCGGCTCTAAAAAAGCATATCTTCTTTCAATGCAAGGTGAAAGAATCGACCTATCGGAATCTTTTGAGGTAAAAAGAGAGGATGGAACTGTTATTTCGAATAATAGCGAAGGAGTGATCAGTTTTGAAAAGACAACACCGGTTAAGAAAACCATAGAGCAACAAACGATCTATGTACCCAAATCCGGCGAATATGAACTGGTACTGTCAGACGGGTCTAAAGTCTTTCTCAATTCGGAATCACAATTGACCTTTCCTTCTTATTTCGAAGGAGATACCCGCCATGTGGAATTGTGGGGAGAAGCCTATTTTGAAGTAAAAAAAGACGGAAAACCGTTTATTATCCAAACGCCGGATCTTACCATAGAAGTGTTGGGAACCTCGTTCAATGTCAATGCATACCGGACAAACCCTTATGTCAATGCCACTTTAGTGGAGGGTAGCATCCGGATCCGTTTGCCTGAAAAACAGGAACCCTTTCTGCTACAACCCGAACACAATTTCCGGTTGGATAAATTATCCGACGAAATATCCGTTCAGCAGGTAAATACCGATGTGTACACAGCCTGGGTAAAAGGAGAGTTCGCATTCAGGAACCAGCCTTTAACAGAGATATTCGCCCAATTGGAAAGATGGTATGATTTCACGATCATCTATGAAAGCCCGGATATAGGGAAAATGAGGTTTACCGGAAGCGCCGAAAAAGCAAGGCCGCTGAATTATTTACTGAATCAGATACAAGCGGTTACAGACATTCAATACAGATGCGAGGGAGATAATATAATTCTATTTAAATAATATGAAAGGCTGCCCGATCTTAGGCCTTTCGGGCAGCCAGATGCAATAAATAAACTGTCACCTTTTAAAAATTAATTAATCAACAATTCATTTAAAGCGTTCAAAGTTATGAAAAAAAAGAAACGTAAACAACAATTCCCCCTACGGGAATTAAAGAAACTGTTTTGCATTATGAAACTCTTTTTTCTCTTTTTGTTGTTGAGTTCCAATTTAGTGTGGGCCGGGCAAACCTATGCCCAGATCACCTCGTTGAATCTGGAACTTAACAATGTGCCGTTGGAAGAAGTTTTCGACGCTATCCGCCGGCAAAGCGAATTTGAATTCTTTTATAACAACGACCAGGTAAATACCTCCGTGAAGGTAAGTGTCAAAGCGAAAAACGCGGACATTAAAACAGTGCTGGAGCAAGCGCTTCCATCCATCTATGAATATAAGATCAATGACCGCTATATCCTGATCAATAAACGGAAAGAAATTACCCCTGTTCAATCGCCTCAACCTCAACAACAGACAAGAAAGACAATAACAGGTAAAATTGTCGATGAAGAAGGCAAAGTTATTATCGGCGCCAATATTATTGAGAAAGGTACCACTAATGGTACGGTAACCGATATTGACGGAAATTTTTCGTTACAGGTGGAAAATAATGCTACCATAAGAGTTTCATATATAGGTTATGTAACACAGGATATTTCTACCGCGAGAAAAACGACATTCAATATTGTGTTGTCGGAAGATAC
>JAISZV010000237.1 GCA_031284475.1 Proteiniphilum sp.
TTTTAATCTCTTTGGGTTTAATTCCCCGCCGCTTGCGGCGAAAAATAAAAATTATTCCTTGAAGATACCCCGTCCGCTTGCGGCGGGGTAGTTCATTATAAACTAATTTTTAACTTGTACTTATTATACGGTATATTTAATTGTAATTACGGGAAATGGATCAAAAACAATATCTTCTGGGAATGACCCTTGCCGAGATCACCGAAAGCGTGGCGGAACTGGGATTGCCCAAATTCACAGGCAAGCAGATTGCCGGTTGGGTATATGTGAAACGGGTGAAGCGTATCGACGAAATGACCAATATCTCACTGAAAAACAGAGAAATTCTCTCGGAGAAATTCGATATAGGAAGATCGGAACCGTTAGATATACAAACGTCGGCCGACGGCGCACGAAAGATGTTGTTCAGGACTTACGGCGGGAAATTCATCGAGACGGTAATTATCCCCGAAGAGGAGCGGCTCACGGTCTGCGTCTCTTCCCAGGTAGGATGCAGAATGAACTGCGATTTTTGCATGACCGGAAAACAGGGATTTCACGGAAATCTTACCGTCACGGAAATTTTGAACCAAGTTTATTCGTCGCCCGGTTCCGAGGCGATCACCAACTTAGTATTTATGGGAATGGGCGAGCCGTTGGATAACTACGAGAACGTAAAGAAAGCCTCGGAACTGCTTACGGCGGAATATGGCTTAGCCTGGAGTCCCCGGCGGATCACTCTCTCCACTATCGGGCTGAAATTGAACCTGAAACGTTTTCTCGACGAAAGCAAATGCCACTTAGCCGTCAGCCTGCACAATCCGGTTGCGAAAGAACGGCTTGCCATGATACCGGCCGAAAAATCGACGCCCGCAGCTTCGGTGATCGAAATGCTGCGCGAGTATGACTGGAGCCGGCAGAGAAGGCTCTCGTTCGAGTACATTATGTTCGACCGGGTAAACGATTCCCCGCTCTATGCGCGCGAACTCTCCAAGTTGCTTGCCGGGCTGGATTGCCGTATCAACCTGATCCGGTTCCACGTAATCCCGGCGAGTAACCTGAAACCGTCCACCGGCGAAAATATGGTCAAGTTTCGTGATTTCCTCACCGCCAAAGGATTCATCTGCACCATCCGCGCTTCGAGAGGGGAGGATATCTCAGCGGCATGGGGTATGCTGTCCACCGCAAAATCAGGGATAGTTTAACGATTATTTTACTGTTGCCGGTTTTATTTCACACAAATAATCGTATATTTGTTCGTTAAAAATAGTTCACTAAACGCCGCCTGCTTATTGTTCAGGCAGAAACAAAATACCAACTTTTAAAACTACATTAATATGAAACGAGCTGACAGATTATTTTCGCAGATGAAACGATATACCGTTTTACCCGTTATTCTTGCTTTTTTAGCGCTAACGTCATGCGGCGGCGGGGGGAGTTTCTTCACCGCTTCGGGAACCGTCAACGAAATAATAGTGCTGATGGACGAGGCCGCCTGGGAAGGCCCGGCAGGAAGGACGCTCTTCAACGCGCTCAACTCCAACGTGAAGGCGTTGCCGCAACCCGAACCCAATTTCAGGGTGTTGCAACTCATCCCGGAAAATTTTACGACTACCTTTAAGATGGCGCGAAACGTGATCATTCCCGAAATAACCAATATATACAGCTATTCAAAACTCACGGCGGATATAGATAAATATGCCATGGGGCAAGTAATCCTTAATATCCATGCTCCCGATACGGCCGATTTTATACGGTTTGTGAGCGAAAACAGGGAGAGCATAGTGGACTATTTTGTTACGAAAGAGTTGGAACGTAACGCAAATTTCCTCAAAAGCCAGTCAAAAGAACCGTTATCGCGCGTAAAGCAGGTTTTCGGTATAGATATACATTTTCCGAAGGGGCTGCCCAACATCACCGAGCATGAGAACTTCTACTGGGCTACCAATAACGCCGCACGAGGACGCCAGGACATTGTGATATACCAGTTTCCCTATACCACAGAGACTGTTTTCGAGAAAGATTCCCTCATTGGGATTCGTAACAGGGTGTTAGGGAAATATATAAAAGGATCGTTCAATTCGGAAATGGCAACTGCCGTCCGGGCTTACTCTCCCGATTACCGGAGAATGGAGGTTGGCGGCTTCTTCCGGGCCGAACTGCGCGGCCTGTGGGAAATGACTACCGATATGATGGGCGGCCCGTTTGTGATGCAGGCGTTCGTCAACGAGAATACAGGCATGGTGATAGTGGCGGAAACATTTGTCTACGCCCCGGAAATGAACAAGCGGAACCTCTTGCGCAATCTGGAATCTACGCTATACACCATCAGCGTTCCCGAAAAAGAAAAAGAGAAATCATAACCGATTGTTTTTTCAGAGTTCTAATTAGATATAAGCTTTTCTAATCAACATATATACATGTCAGAATTAATCAAGGTGGGCGTCACGCATGGCGATGTGAACGGCGTAGGATATGAGATCCTGCTGAAAACCTTTTCCGACGCCAAAATACTCGAATTGCTCCACCCAATTGTGTACGGGTCGTCTAAATCGGCTTCCTATCACCGCAAAGCGTTGAACAACGATGCAGTTAATTTTAATATCATCTCCAGGGTCGAAGAGTCCCATGAAGGAAAAGTCAATCTTATCAACTGCGTCAAAGAGGAGATCAAGATAGAACTGGGCTCGGCAAGCGCCGAAGCGGGAGAGTCTGCTTTCATCGCACTGGAGAAAGCCGTCCGGGACTTGAACGACAAAAAAATAGACCTGCTGGTTACCTTGCCTATCAACAAAGACGCCATCCAAAACAACCGTTTTCATTTTCCCGGACATACGGAATTTTTAGAGGAGCGTTTTGCCGCGAACGGCGAAAAGGCCTTGATGATTATGGCTACGGAAACGATGCGCGTGGCGCTGGTAACTGCCCATGTTCCTCTTTCCGAGGTCTCGCCGAAGCTCTCAAAAGAGTTGATCATGGAAAAACTGAAAACGCTTAACCACTCACTGAAGCGGGATTTCAGGATAGAAAAACCACGCATCGCCGTACTGGGACTGAATCCCCATGCCGGTGAAAACGGATTGCTGGGAAAAGAGGAGGCCGAAATCATCGCTCCTGCCGTGAAGAAGGCGCAGGACGAATGGATACTCTGCGTCGGCCCGTTTGCCGCCGACGGTTTTTTCGGATCGGGACGCTTTAAGGAGTTCGACGCTATCCTGGCAATGTACCACGACCAGGGATTGATCCCTTTCAAAACCCTTGCCATGGATTCGGGCGTGAATTTTACGGCGGGACTTCCCATAGTGCGCACCTCGCCCGACCACGGCACGGCTTACGACATCGCAGGAAAAAACCTGGCCTCCGACGAATCGTTCCGGCAGGCTATCGCTATGGGTATCGACATCTTCAGGAACAGGCAGGCTTATGACGAGGCGCGCAAAAACCCTCTCAAAAAGATGTTCTTCGACCGGGGTAAGGATGATGAAAGGCTCGACCTGACGGGGGAAGAAGGCGAAGTATAAAAAAACGCATCAGCGAGGATTTATATCGAAGGGGCTGTATCAAAAAAGAAAATAACCTTTTGAGAATTGAATATTTGGAATTAATTGTTCTCCGAAGGAGTACGAATACAAAGAGGGTGAAATCACAATGTGATTCACCCCCCATACAATAATAAATAACGGTTATTCAATATCAATTATTTTCCGGGCGCAGTTTTCTTACGACTGCCCCGGCCTGCCACATTTCGCTTTCGCGGAGGGCTTTCAGTTCCTCTTCCAGTTTTTCCCGGTAATCGGGCTGTGAGTTGCTGTCGATGGAGCGTTGCGCTTCATTACCATTGGCGACCTCTTTGTAGAGTTTCTCGAAGACCGGTTTGGCGGCGTCGTGAAAGGGCCCCATCCAGTCAAGTGCGCCGCGTTGCGCTGTGGTTGAGCAGTTGGCATACATCCAGTCCATCCCTTTCTCGGCAAATAACGGCATGAGCGACTGGGTAAGCTCTTCCACCGTTTCGTTGAACGCTTCCGAAGGCGTGTGCCCGTTCCCTCGCAATACTTCGTACTGCGCCAGCAAAAGCCCCTGAATAGCGCCCATAAGCGTGCCGCGCTCACCGGTAAGGTCGGAATACACTTCGCGTTTAAAGTCGGTCTCAAACAGATAACCCGACCCAACGCCGATACCGAGGGCTACAACACGGTCATAAGCCTTGCCGGTAGCGTCCCGGTAAATAGCATAGCTGGAGTTCAGCCCCCGCCCTTCCAGAAACATTCTCCGAAGGCTTGTGCCTGATCCTTTGGGCGCTACTAAGATTACATCCACACCGGCGGGCGGAACGATTCCGGTACGTTCTTTATAGGTAATGCCGAACCCGTGCGAGAAATAAAGCGCCTTACCGGGAGCCAGGCATTTCTTCACCGTGTTCCACAGGGCAATCTGCGCCGCGTCGGACAACAGGTACTGAATAATGGTTCCCCGTTCGCAGGCTTCTTCAATCTCGAAAAGCGTTTCGCCCGGCACCCATCCGTCGGCCACGGCCTTAGCCCAAGTCTTACTCTCTTTGCGTTGCCCC
>JAISZV010000255.1 GCA_031284475.1 Proteiniphilum sp.
AGGATTCGGACAAAACGACAATACCCTCCATCATTTCACGCACTACGACCCGCTCTACGCCAAAGACAACAAGGGGTGGCTGCAATTGTACCTGCCTGCCCGGACTGCAATTGCAATGAAACGGGTATGTAACTAATCCCGGTAAGTAGGGTAAGTAATGCCGGTTCGATGATTGAAGAATCGGAAAATCCTGAAATAAAGAAATTTTGAATTGAGACAACGTCCGGCGGAACCAAAATCAACGTAGTGAAATCCTGAAATTATGAAATATAAAAAATCAATATGTCAAGTAATAATTACAATACAACAAAAAATTCTTCCATAAGCGGCGGAGCGCTTTATCCGTTTAAATTCGAACCGATCCTTAAACCGGTTATCTGGGGCGGCTCGGATATCTGCCGTTTCAAAAAAATAGAACCTCTTCAGGAGGGTATCGGCGAGAGTTGGGAAATTTCGGGTGTACGCGGCAATATTTCCCTTATATCCAACGGCCGTTTAGCCGGCGCATCACTTGAGGAACTGCTCTACCGTTGCGGAGAGAAGCTGGCCGGAAAAAGAGTGTATCAAAATTTCGGAAATACGTTCCCCCTGCTCATTAAATTCATTGACGCCCGCGACAACCTTTCCATTCAGGTACACCCTGATGATGCGCTGGGAAAAATGCGGCACAACTCTTTCGGAAAAACCGAGATGTGGTACGTCATTGATGCAGCGCCGGGAGCATACCTCTATTCCGGATTCAAAGAGAGCATCACACCCGAAGAATATCCCGAAACCGTGAAAAACAATACTTTCGCCGGCAAGCTCAGGAAATACGATGTGAAGGCCGGCGACGTTTTTTATCTTCCTGCCGGACGGGTGCATGCCATCGGCGCAGGATGCTTCATCGCCGAAATACAACAAACTTCCGATATCACTTACCGCATTTATGACTACAACCGGAAAGACGCCGCCGGAAACAGCCGCGAACTCCATACGGAACTGGCAAAAGACGCTATTGATTTCAAAGTTTACGACTCCTATAAAACGGAATACAAAAAGAATATAAACCACCCCGTTAAATTGGCCGCTTCCCCCTATTTCACCACTCACCTGCTCGAAATGGATACCCCAATGGAGCGCAATTATGCAGCGGTCGATTCGTTCGTGATCTACATCTGCTTGGCCGGCCATTGCACCGTGAAAGATGACAAAGAAAACAGCGAAGTTATTCGTCAGGGTGAATCAATGCTTATTCCGGCAGATACACGATCGGTGACGGTTGTGCCGGATGAATTTTCCAGGCTATTGGAAACCTATGTGGGGTGATAAAAGTAAAACGTGAGAAAGAAGAGTAAAGAAGTGGGATATGAGAGGGATACTATTAATTAATGTGGGGACTCCCGCGAGCACAGAACAAAACGACGTAAAAGAATTTACCGCCGCCATGCTTTCAGACCCGTTTCTTACGGGAAAGCCCGCATGGTGGTCTAAATTCCTCGCGAAAAATATCACTGTGCCATGCTGTGGATCGCGGGTCTCCGAGAAATACAGGTTGATCTGGCGCAACGAGGGCGCGCCGGGTTCACCCCTGATCTACCACATGCAGCAATTGGCGCAAAAACTGGAAGCACAAAAGGGTGTTCCGGTGGAAATAGCCATGCGCTATGGGAAACCGGACGTCTCTACAGCCTTCCGGGAATTAGAAAAAAAATGCCCGTTATTGCATGAAGTGGTCGTTTTCCCAATGTATCCCCACTATGCTCAATCCACTACGCAAACGTCAAAAGATATGATAGGCAATGTCTTCTACAAACATCCTCATTCTTTCAGGTTGAAATTTGCCGAGCCGTATTACAATCATCCCGCTTTCATACACGCACTCACCTCTCATGCCGGCCCTTATCTGGAAGACGTCGATAAATTGATATTCACCTACCACAGTCTTCCTCTGACGCAGGTAGAAGCCGGATGGAAAAAAGGGAAAGAATATGACTACGTTTATCAACTGAAAGAAACCAACCGGCTGTTTTGTGAAAAACTGGATATCGATCTGCACGATACATTCCTTTTCTACTCTTCACAGCAAGGAAAAAACTGGTTGAACCCTTTTCTCTACACCGACGTTCGCGATCTCCCCAAATTGGGATGGAAAAAAGTGGCCGTGATTGCGCCGGGCTTTCCCATCGATAATATGGAAACGCTCTACGACGTTAATATCGAAGCACGTAAATTATTCGCAAAAGCAGGGGGCGAAAAATTCACCTTTATCCCATCGCTGAACAGCAATGACCTCTGGGTAGAGGCTATCTGGAAAATTATAGAACGAATCTGACCCGCTAAAAAACCGTTACGGAGGCCAGGGCGCCATCAATGTACATGGTTGGCCACCTAATTGTTTTTGTGAGATATATCAACGGGGAAAACCGGCGGCAGGCTCTATAACGGCAGGCTCTATTTTGAAAAAATAGCACAATTACCAAAAAATACCACAATTGTGCTATTTCACGTTAGTGCAATTCTTCTTATTTTTGTCAAAAATTTCAATATTTACAATTATGGCAAAGATAGCAGAAAGATTAACAGATTTAGTAGGGAACACCCCTTTAGTGAAACTCAATCAGTTTAAGGATTCCGAAGGAGGCAAAGCCAACCTTATTGCAAAACTGGAGAGTTTTAATCCCCTGGGAAGCGTAAAAGACCGCATTGCTTTGGCAATGATTGAAAACGCCGAAAAGAAAGGCTTGTTGAAAGCAGGTTCAGTGATTATTGAGCCTACAAGCGGTAACACAGGTATCGGATTGGCATTTGTAGCTTCCATCAAAAAATACAGGCTTATCCTCACTATGCCTGAGACCATGAGTCTCGAAAGAAGGAACTTGCTGAAAGCGCTCGGCGCCGAATTAGTGCTGACTCCCGGTTCGGAAGGGATGAAAGGAGCCATTGCAAAAGCGTCGCAGTTACAGGCTGAATTGCCCGAAGACGCCATTATCCTGCAACAATTCGAAAACCCGGCCAATCCGGCGATCCACTACCACACTACCGCTGAAGAGATATGGCGGGACACCGGCGGACAAGTGGATTTCCTCGTGAGCGGAGTCGGCACCGGCGGAACCGTGAGCGGTACCGGAAAACGGCTGAAAGAACTGAATCCTTACATCAAAGTAGTCGCCGTGGAACCGGCAAGTTCTCCCGTGCTCTCCGGCGGCGCACCGGGGCCCCACAAGATACAGGGAATCGGCGCCGGCTTTGTGCCCGGCACTTACAATGCATCGGTAGTGGATCAGGTGATCGCCGTGTCTAATGACGACGCTATTAGCGCCAGCCGGAAACTGGCCGCAACAGAAGGGTTGCTCGTAGGCATCTCATCGGGAGCAGCCGCTTATGCCGCCCTCCAACTGTCCCGGAACCCCGAAAACGAAGGAAAAAATATAGTAGTAGTATTGCCCGATACAGGAGAACGTTATCTCTCTACCGTGCTTTACGCGTTCGACGAATACCCGCTGTAAAAAAGCAGCGAGGTTTGCTCCTCTTTCCTTACAAGCGAACGGATAGGAATCCGGCCTGCCTACATGGAGGCTGTCTCAAAATTAAAATTAATTCTTTGAGAATTGGGTACTTGAGTTTGCACTCAGACAGGTATCTGAAGAAAAAAAATTGTGAGACAGCCTCGTGTATATTATTATACCAAAGCCTGGCGAATATCTTCTAAAAGACTGTCGACGCTCTCTAACCCTACCGACAGCCGGATTGTTGTTTCCTTTACATTCATCGTTTCACGTTGTAGGGCGGTAAATGTGCCGAAAATAGTGCTTGCCGGATGGATGATAAGCGACCGGTTGTCGAACAGGTTGGTGGCGCGGCGAATCAGTTTGAGCCTATTGAGAAAACCGAAACATTGCTCCTTCGATTCCAGATCGAATGTAAGCATTGCGCCGGGATACTCTCCGAATTGCTTTTTACTCACTTCATAGAAAGGATTTTCCTGCAATCCGGTATAGTTCACTACTTGTATTTGCGGTAACGATTGTAGTTTTTCGGCCAGTTCCTTACACGCGGCAGCCTGCCTCTCAAAACGCGCCTGCAATGTCTCTAAGCCGAGGGATTGCAGATAAGCTACGTCGGACGTCATATAAGCGCCTAAGTTCCTGTGCACTTCCTTTCGTAGCCTAAAGTGGAACGGCGATTGCACTGCACCGGCAAGGGCTTTTAACGCGGGCGTACGATACCGGTCGAACCGGCCGTAATCAATGATCAATCCCCCAAGGCTGGTAGCTCCGCCCGAAATATATTTGGTGCTCGCCACCACTTCGACGTCCACTCCGAAATCAACAGCGTGAAAGGCGGAGAAAGGCACGATTGTAGTATCGGCGATCAACGGCACGCCTTTAGCGTGGGCAACCTCGCTCAACTGCGCCAGGTCTGCTACTTCCATTTGCGGATTGGTAATTATTTCCAGGAACAAGCCGCAGGTCTGCTCATCGATAGCCTCCGAGGCCTCTCCGGGATTGGTCATGTCACAGAACCGCACTTCTACGCCGAATGCGTTCAACGTACTCACGAAAAAGGAATAGGTATTGCCGAACAGATGGCGTGATGTGACCAGATTGCCGCCGCTCCATGCCAGTGTGATTAACGTATTGCTGATTGCCGCCATACCCGAATTGAGGGCAGTAACGCCGTAAGCGCCGGTAACTCTTTTCACCCGCTCTTCAAAATGTTGCACGGTGGGATTAGTTATACGGGAGTAGGTATGTTCGCCCGTCCGTCCGCAAAAAGCAGCCTCCATGTCTTCCGCAGTGCTGAATTCATAAGCCAGAGTGCGGTAAACGGGCATCGACAACGCTCCATAAGGATCTTGCTTTGGATAAGGCGTACCCAGTAGTTTAGCTTCATATTCTTTTTCGTTCATCTCTTTACTAAAGTTTGGCATTTTCAATTTTTATTGTACGATAAATTTGCCCCAAAGTTACAACAGATGATTGAAAATAGTATCCTAATCGGCAATTAAAAAATAATAATCGTGTAAAATAACAATCCCCGCGATCTACTTGTTGCGGGGATGATTTATCCGTTTCAAAAATCAGGGAAACGAAACCTGTCAAAGGGGGATACCGGCTTTCGCCTGTGCCTGTAAAACTGATATACCCAATAAAGTACAAATCCTGTAATAATACTCTTTTTTAAAGACATAACCGATTATCTTTTTAGAATCCATGCATCGGTATGCATGGGGAATTTCTTGTGGACTTCTCTTAAATAAACTTCTGCCGCAGTTTTATCAGTAAATGAGGCGGCATATATATCAATACGACCGGAACGTTCTAAACACCCTGCCTGATGAAAACCTTCATCACGCAGCAGTTGGGTGATTTTCCGGGCCGACTCAACGCCTTTATATACACCCATTACAATATAGTATCGGGGGAAATCGTCTGTTACGCTCTGTTCGGGGGTATCGAAAGCAGGCGTATCTATTCTTTCTACGGAAACAGGCTGCTCGCCTGCCCTCTCCGTTTCATTTGCAGGTTCATTTACTGTTTCATTTAGCGTTTCATCCTCTATGGTAAGGCTATTCACCGGCTGCGGCGCCTTAGGGCGCAACCATCCTCCGGTTTCGGAGATCATCCGGGCAGACTGCCGGATAATAGCGGTATCGCTCACCGGAAGGATAAACATCAGCAAGGCTATGGCTGCAACGGCAGCAGCAGTTAGACCTGCGCTACGCCTCCGGTTCCGCCTGTTTCCGTTTTTCCGGGCCGGTACGGCGGGCTGTATCTGTATCAACGGTTTCAGGACAGCCTGGGTTAATCCGAAAAGCGCAGGCCGGAGAAATGATCCCGGTGTGTACACAAAACGTTTATCGTCATGCATGTCAAAAGAACCCAATTTCCCCATATCCACACGGCGCTGTTCACGCAGTTGCCGTTTCAGTTCACGGACGTCCTGTTCAACTTTTTGCATGGCCGACTCGAACGACATACTGCCGTTCTTCATATATGATTGGGCCAACAATCCGTCATTATGGATGAGGTCACGGTTAAATACCAATTCACAGACGGGAGCATGGAATACCGCTATCCCATCCCTGTGCGGGGGAATAATATTTACCACAAAACCCCCAAAATCGGGGATAATCACACAATTGTGCCCGTGCAGTAAAAACTCGATATGGGATATTAGTTGATTCATAAGGCAAAGATAAAAAATTTTGTAAAGAATTCATCACAAAAAAAATAATTTTTTCCATTACTAAAATCCGTCATTTTTCGCTTCACTCAATCCGCTCCCGCTCGATAAATCCAAATAAATTTAGTTGTTTTCTACGCTCAATACAGTCACAACAAGTTTTGCCTCTGTGTTTGTCTATTGAAAACATTCAAACAAATTTGTGATCTGGTTCCGGTTTGTCGCCGGTTGTTATTGCTCTCGCTTACTCGCAGATTTTACTTTCTCCGGATTATGGTTCGCATACTCTTTCCAGTTCTTATATTTTTTCTCGCCGGTAGTGATATTCGATTGATAGAAATGACACAATGCCGCAGCAAGGCCATCGGACGCGTCTAATTGCGGAAGCATATTCTCGTCAGGGATATGGAGTATCTTCTGCAACATATAAGCCACCTGTTCTTTGGCCGCCCTCCCGTTTCCTGTGATGGCCATCTTTATTTTCAGTGGCGCATATTCAAAAATGGGGATATCCCTCGATATAGCGGCTGCCATAGCTACTCCCTGGGCGCGTCCCAGTTTGAGCATACTCTGCACGTTCTTGCCGAAGAAAGGCGATTCAATGGCCAACTCGTCCGGAAGATACTCCGTGATAAGGCTTATGACCCGTGCATATATTCTCGCCAGCTTAAGGTAGTGATCGTCGTATTTTTCCAACTGCATCACTCCCATCGCTTCCAGGCAGGGTTTGTTATCGAGTACCCGGAGAATACCGTACCCCATTACCTGCGTACCGGGGTCGATCCCCATAATAATCCGTTCTTTCCGTATCATCAATATTTACTAAAGTCAGACATTACCCTATGAAATTAGTATTCAATGGTCTGCATCACGGTAGAAAACCCGGCCATCTTCTCTTTGAACTTCTCTAACAAAGGGGCGTAAATGACTCCGCTCTCTTCGCTGTTCCACCGTTCCAGCGCCGCCAGATCGGACACGGTGAATTCCATCGCAAAAGAGTGTCCTTCATCCTCCTCTTTACCAAATACACGCGACAAACGGGGCGATGTAAGCAGGCCGCTTTTTGTGGACATAGGGATAAAATGTTGCAGCATATATTCAATAAAATCTTCATGAATCTCTTCTTTCACGTGGAAAGTAGTATTAAAAACAATCATATATCGTGATTTTTAAATTTCTAAACTATTCCGATTGCAAATATAAACAAAATCCTTTATCTTTGCACTACAAAAATCCGGAGTGATTATACCACGGGGGTTTAGCTCATCCGGCTAGAGCGCAACACTGGCAGTGTTGAGGTGACCGGTTCGAGTCCGGTAATCTCCACCTTTTGGGACAAGTCTAAGAAAGATAGATTTGTCCCGTTTTTTTGTGTTTTAATACATCGCAAAAAGACGGAGCAACCCGACTTCTTGTGGACTATGCATAAATAAACCCAAAATCTCCATTGGCATTAATTCATTTCAGAAATGCTGTTTTGAACAGAATTAATGCATTGTTCTCTATTGATTAACAGTCTATTGAGAGTCTTATTTTCTAATGGCGGACATTAGAAGGAACACTCGTTATCAGCTCGTTATATTCTAATGGACATTTTGGGATAATTATTGCGAAATATAAAACTATTATACAACTATTTACTCTCTCTTTTTTCTATTGGCGTCCATTAGAATATGACAATATTATATACCCAACAAGAAATATGGGATGGGCTAATGGATATTTTGGGATTAAATCACTAATTCATAGATGCTTCCAGAATCAATCACAAAACGAAATTAGAGAAACCACAGGTTGCGCAAAAGAACTGGCGCGAATTGCCAAAGACCCCGATTTGCAGTACTTGATAAAGAAAGAAAAGGAATAATAGAGAAAAACTCCCTTGTTTTTGAGAACAGAGGGAAGATTTTAATCAAACAAAAGCTATTCATCAACAGAAAATTCAAACAGTAGAATCGGAAAAGTTTAATCACATAAAAACAGGCAGAGAATCAGCATATTTTTATTTATTGGAAAAGTTCAGTCACATAAAATTAAGCATAGAAAGGTATATAGCTTGCTAACTTGCGCGATTCGTTTTCAGGCGTCGCCACTTTAACCAGACCTGCGGATACCGTATCCGCTATAATACGTAATGCAATGGAATAATTCTTTTTGTCAATCTCAAAGCGTTCCCGCACCGATTGATTGGTTATTTCTTTGTTGTCTTCGTGCAGGAGTCAGCAATGCTGATAACAGGCACGGATTTTATCCTGCCGGCTCATCGCTGACAGTTTTTGCGGGCCGTAAATAAATACTCTCGTAAAAAAATCGCCTCTGGTAAATTTGGGTGGAGGCATCAATGCTTCTTCCAATGCTTCTATGGCTCTGTCCACCCCGCTACCCCTGCGCTCGCAGATATTCAACAGCAACAGCGATTGTGCCAAATCTTCGTTACGGGAATGTGGCGGCAGGTCGATAAACCGGTTCACATCATTTAGCGGCGAACCGGGATTAGTCATTACTACCCTGTCCGTAAAGATTTCTACCATAACCTGACTTCCGGTAATCGTAAAATCTTGATGTACAAAACTGTTTGCTAAAAACTCACGAATTGTTCTGCGCGGGTATCCGGTTTTATTTTCCCGTATGGCCCCTTTGATGATTTCCTGTTGCGGCAGGTTTTTCATTATGTAATCGACCATTCCCTCAAAACCGGAGACATAACCGCTCACAAAAGTGTATTCCTTTTCCAGCACAAGATTATTTGTGCCTGTATAGCGTAAAATTCTTACCGTCTTTCCTTTCAAATGAGGGAATTTTGTAAGGTCGTTTGCCAGCAGTATCGCACCCAGATTGGTTATA
>JAISZV010000300.1 GCA_031284475.1 Proteiniphilum sp.
AATTATTCACATTGTTACATTATTCACATTGTCACATTAATTTAATATCCCTGATTCTGTGTCAGGTTCTGATTGGCTCCTATATCGTCAGAAGGAATAGGATATATCTTATATATGTCGGCAACGGATTTTCCTGCGGGCGCATTGCCTTTCCACGGCCATATATAAGAGGATCCGGTAAACTTTCCGAAACGTACCAGGTCGGTGCGACGCTGTGCCTCGAAGAAAAATTCCCGTCCTCTCTCATCCAGAATAAAATCGAGCGTAAGCTGGTTGGCGGTAATTGTAGCCGCGTTATCATTCGTGTAAGCGCGCCGGCGCAGGTCGTTTACCAATTGCAACGCAGTAGACTGATCGCCTCCGGTTCCGCCTCTCAAGACCGCTTCTGCATAATTGAGGTAGATCTCGCCCAAACGAAAGAGCGGAAAATCGGTATACACAATATTGCCGGGCGGGAGTGTTCCGTCGCTGTAAGTATTGTAGTATTTCACGACCGGTATTCCGTTATCGGAAAAGAGAGAAGGGTCTATAATTTCGTAGCTCTTGGTTTGATCGGTACGGATCATCGAGAAACGGGCGTCATCTTCATGCCTGTTTTCCCTCTCGAAAAAGTTTAACAGGGAAACCAATGCGCGGTTACCTTGCCATGCGCCCACCGAATTTATTTCGGCTTGCAGGGCGGAAGGAACCGTACTGCTCATCAGGAACGTCATTCCTCCCCAGGTCTGGGTCTCTTCTCCTTCGTAACGGACAGGAAGGATCATTTCCGCCGAGTTGTGATTATCGGCTGTGAATACGTTCCGGTAAACCGGATCGAGCGTGAAATTTTCGTCAAGCGCCTTCTTGCTGTAGGTGATACTTTCCGTATATTTATTTATGCCTGTATAGGCTTCGGCGTTGAGATACAGGCGCGAGAGCAGCGCCCAGTTTGCGGCTTTATGAGCGCGACCGTAATAGGTTCTGTTATATCCCACAAAAACAGCGAGCATATCTCCTTCACATTCCTTCAGTTCTTTTTCGATGTAATCGAACAGATCTTCCGCCATAATCTGCGGAGGGAGCGTACTGCCTACCGGACTATCTTCGTTCACAAAAGGTACATTCCTGAACATATCGAGCAGATAGTAATAAGAGAGCGCACGCATAAAGCGGGCTTCGGCGCGGTATGCTCTGATCTGTGTTTTTACTTCCTCGCTTGCTCCCCTTGAGGAGAGTTTGTCTTCGGTTGTTTCTCTCAGTAATGCATTGGCTAAGTTGATCTGATAATAAAGGCGATAGTAGAATCCCTTGATGAAAACATTGTTCGCCGTCCATGTCATATAGTTCAGATCGGGTATGCCCACATCATTCCAGGCGCAGAGCGTTTCGTCGGTGGGCAGTTGTTGCAAGTTCCAGAGGCCTCTCAGAAAAGAGGCCTGGCTTCCGCCGTCCACACCCGCCACATCGGGATCGCCGTCGCCGCCGCTGTTGCCGCTAATGGCCAGGCCGGCATAAATTTTGGCAAGCAGTTCCTGATAAGGCCCTATTTCACTTCCGAAAACCACTTCCGACACTAATTCTTCCTTGTCGAGCGGGATGGTGTTCAAGTCGTCGAGACAGGAGGAAAGCCCTGCAATCGTCGCACTGATTGTTACGATGAACAGAAATATATATTTTATTCGTTTCATATTTTTCAAGAATTAAAAGTTTAAATTAAGCCCAAGGATAAATACGCGCGGGTGGGGATAGATGTTGTTGTCTATGCCGTCGTTGGTAAATTCGGGATCGAGCCCTTTGTATTTCGTAATCACTAACGGATTCTGTACGGTAAAATGAATCCTGCCGGAATGAGAACCGTTGAGCAGGTGGGTGAAATTATATCCCAGGGAGACGTTATCCATCTTTAAGAAAGATGCATTCTGGATATAATAGCTCGATTGGTAGTGTACTGCGTCGAAATTGGTGAATGTCGCGCTGTTCACTCTGTTCTTCAGCCATCCGGAAGGGTCGTAAGTGATTGATTTGGATTCGCGGTTCGATTGTATGTTGTTATAGACGTAATTTCCGATGTTGGCTCGCAGTGAGAAGTTGAGATCCCAGTTTTTGTAAGACAATTGGGAAGAAAGTCCCATAAACACATCGGGCGCTGCGTTTTTGTACACGATCAGATCTTCTTCGTTGATTTGTCCGTCTGCATTTTGATCCACGAACACTCCGTCCAGAGGTCTTCCGTCATTATCATATACCTGTTCATGCACGTAGAAAGAACCGGAAGGATAATTCACGCTGTGGATGGCAATATTGTTTCCCGTACCGCCGTCGATACCTCCGAAGCGTACGCCCACATAGTTGGGATCATCATTGATGGTCAGCTTGGTGATCCTGTTTTTGTTATAAGTAACGTTGTAACTTATATTCCAGTTCAGATCCTTGCTTACGACAGGCCGTCCCGTAATGCTGAACTCAACCCCCTTATTTTCCAGCTCGCCTACATTGGTCAGCAACTGGTTGCTGAAATTTGTTCCGGCGGCGATGCCTACGGTATTCAGCAGGTCGGCGGTTTTACGATAGTACACATCGAATGTACCGTTAATACGGTTGTTCATGAATCCGAAATCCAGTCCGGCATTATAGGTGGCGGTTTCTTCCCACTTCAGATTTTCGTCGTATGCCAACGGGCGGATCAGGGGAACTTTGGTTTCTCCGAAGAAATAATTGGCGCCGGCTTTACTGTAGCTATATCTTCCCATCCAGGGATAATCGCCGCTGCCCAGGTTCTGTTGTCCCGTAACTCCATACCCTAAGCGTAATTTCAGGTCGGACATCGCATCTCCGCTCCCTTCCATAAAAGGTTCGTTAATGATACGCCAGGCGAAAGCCGCGGAGGGGAACAATCCCCATTTATTACCCGGACTGAACCGGGAAGAACCGTCGTTACGCAGTGTGAGTGTGAGAAGATAACGTTCAAGCAACGAATAATTCAAACGGCCGAAGAAAGAGATCACATAACTTTCCGTAGAATAGTCATTTCCCTCCTTGTAGAACTCATTTCCTGTTTGGGAAGCCTTGGCGGGCGAATAAGGATATTTATTTTCTTCTTCACTATAGAAGCGCTGCCAGGAGTAACCGCCCATGGCGTCTATTCTATGTACGCCGAAATTGTTCGTATAGTTCAGATAGAAATCGAGCAGCGTGTTGCTTTTGTGTTGGTAATAGGTGGAATTTTCTCCCCAACCGGACTTATAATCTCCCCATACCCAGCTCATGGGAGAGTTGTCTGTAATGATCACGTCCCCATTGCTTTCGGAAATATCGTAACCCATATTGAGGTTGGCTCTCAGCCCTTCCAGAAACGGAAGGTTATAATCGACTTGCAGGTTGCCGATGCTTCTGTAGACTTCTGATCTGTCGGATTTTTGTTCCAGTATGGCGAGCGGGTTGGCCAGTCCTATATCGATGGGCGTTCCGTCGGCTTTGAGCGACATATAATACCCGTTTCCGTAACGGGAATTGACGGAACGGATCGGCATGGTCGGATCGAACTGAGTGGCTGAGTTGATGGAGCCTTGATCCGCAAAACGGTTGGTATTGTACACTCCTTTCGCGTTTAACTGCACTCTCAGTGAACCGTCGAGAAAACTTGGCGAAAGGTTGACGCTTCCGGTATACCGTTTTAAACCGGAGGTTCGCAGGATACCGTTCTCATTGGTATATCCTACGGAAAGACGATAGGGTAGAATGTCTCCTGCGGCGCCGGAAACGCTGATGTTATGGTCGGTGCCGGCTGCAATCCTGAAGATTTCATTCTGCCAGTTGGTTTTGGTATTGCCTAACGCGGCCGCCTGTTGGCTGCCTTCCCCGAAAGAGTTGATAACATAATTCCTGAAAGCGGATGCATCCATTACATCCACTAATCCTGTTTTAGCGCTGAGGGACATATTTCCGTTGTAAGCCACCTTCAGTTTTCCGCTATGTCCTTTTTTGGTTGTAATAATAATCACGCCGTTCGAGGCGCGCGAACCATAGATGGCAGTTGCAGAGGCGTCTTTCAATACGGTAAATGTTTCGATGTCGTTTGCATTGATCGTGCTTAACGGATCAGCCATGCCGTTGATGCCTGTCGTATTATCTACCGGTACCCCGTCGATAACGATCAACGGATCGTTACTCGCCGACATGGACGAACCGCCGCGAATGCGGATGCTGGAAGCCGATCCGGGCGCCCCGCCCGAGGAAACTACGCTCAAGCCCGCCACTTGTCCCGCCAGTAATGCGGAAGGAGAGGTGGCAAGCCCTTTGTTTATTTTTGTCGCATCTATAGCGACCACTGAGCCTGTGGCGTCATCTTTCCGTACGGTTCCGTAACCGATTACTACCACCTCTTCCAGCAACTCCGTATCTTCCTCCATCGTTATATTGATGGTTGTTCTGTTGTTGATAGGGATGGATTGCGGCCTGTAACCGATGTAGCTTATCTCCAGTACGCCGTCTGTAGGAGCCTGAAGCGTAAAATTACCGTCATAATCGGTAATTGTTCCCGAGTAAGTGCCTTGTAAAAGAATATTGGCGCCGATAATAGGTTCGCCGGCAATATCCGTTACCGTTCCTTTCACATTTATCGTAGCGCCGGTTTGGGCGCTGGCCGACAAAATCATTAGCATGACTGATAACACTGTCATCAGAAACGCTCTCATAGTTCTTTTGAAATTTACATACATGTTGCTAACTTTATAAGATTAACTGATTAATACTCAATTTATTCTCTATAAACACAAAGTTGCGGGTATCACAAAAACAATAAAAAATGAAAGGTCAATGGATATTTTTCATTTATTATAATTAATGCCTCCTCACTTCCGGCGTCAAAGTTAGATTTTCTTAAACGGAACGGGATTGAAAAGGAGTTAATTAACTTCGTTTGATTGTGCAAACGATTGCATTTTTTTGAGTGATAAAAGTTGAACTATCAGTTAGTTATGTTTTGGCGCATGAGGGTGTGAAAATGCTCGTCCGAAGCGATAATGTATGTCTTTGCGGAAAGAACATTTACTCTACTCCTGTCTTTTTGATGTAAAGCGTAAGGGAAAAGGCTACTGACCGGCGTACCGTTTTTTTATTTTTTGTTTTTCCTTCGCGTTTTTAATTTGGGGAACAGCACTCTCCTTCTTTTTGTGCTGCCGGCGATTCTCGCTTTCAACAGCATAAGAAAACGCTTGCTGGGATTGCTTTTTAAATAAGATTCAATGTGACGGTCGCGTTTTTCTTCCAGTATCTGCTCGATCTCTATGAGAATACCCGATTCTTCCACGTCGCCAAATTCGTCATTGATGGCGGTGCCGAAAAAACGCATACTGG
>JAISZV010000009.1 GCA_031284475.1 Proteiniphilum sp.
TTCTCATAATATTTTTCCTTGTTATCTAATACCCGAAGTGTTGTTTCCTGCAACAGATCCTTAGCTTCTTCCCTGTCGGCGGTCAATGTCAACGCAAAGTTGAACATATTGTCCTGCAAACCCAATAGCTGTTTTTCGAAAGAAATCTTGGCTTTCATAAGCGATGATTTTTTAATTGCATTAAATGATCGTTGTCCTTACAAATATAAAAAGATATATTTAAAAACAACTCCATTCCTGCACGTAAAAAAGATTAATTAGTGTCAACAAATAAAGAATCGCCGAAACTATACAGATAAACAGATAGATAAATATCGAAAAAAGCATCTTTAAAACCCTTGATAACTAATAAAAAAAATCTATATTCAAAAACTACCGAAAATGAATGATGAAAATAGGCCCGGATCGCTCAATTCTGTCATACCTGCTTTATGGCATACAATTTGTAATTAGTTTCACGTTATTCGGCTTCGCTGGTATTCGTGCTTTGCACGCTATTTACTTCGTTTTACATTTTATAGGCTACCGGATAACTATTAAGTAACTATTGAATATCAACTGAATAAATTATGGTACAAAAAGGACAAATAGGGGTAACGACAGATAATATCTTCCCCATTATCAAAAAGTTTCTCTACAGCGATCATGAGATTTTTATCCGTGAGATCGTATCGAACGCGGTGGACGCCACACAGAAAATGAAAACTTTAGCAGATGTGGGCGATTTCAAAGGCGAATTAGGCGATCTCTCCATACATGTTTCTATTGATAAGGAAAAGAAAACGCTCACCATATCCGACCGGGGTATAGGGATGACTGCCGAAGAGGTGGACAAATATATCAATCAGATAGCGCTCTCTTCCGCCAATGATTTTCTGGATAAATACAAAGAGAACGCAAATGCCATCATCGGCCATTTCGGATTAGGTTTTTATTCCTCGTTTATGGTGTCCGAAAAAGTGGAGATTATTACCAAATCCTATAAAGAGGATGCGCAAGCCGTGAAATGGTCATGCAACGGTACGCCGGAATTTACGATGGAAGAAGTAGAAAAAGAGGAGCGCGGCGCCGACGTCATCCTTTATATAGATGAGGATAACAAGGATTTTTTAGAAAAAGACAAAGTTGAGTCGCTGCTCAAAAAATATTGCAGATTCCTTGCCGTACCGATCGTTTTCGGCAAAAAACAGGAATGGAAAGACGGAAAGTATCTGGATACGGAAGAAGACAATATTGTCAACGATACCAATCCGCTCTGGCGACAGAAACCGGCAGCCTTAAAAGAGGAAGACTACCTGAAATTCTACCGGGAACTGTATCCGTATTCCATAACCGATGAGCCTATGTTCTGGATACATCTGAATGTGGATTATCCGTTTCATCTCACCGGTATTCTCTATTTCCCGAAGATAAAGAACAATCTCGACCTGCAACGCAATAAGATACAACTCTACAGCAATCAGGTTTTCGTGACTGATTCGGTAGAGGGTATTGTGCCCGAATTTCTAACGTTGCTACACGGTGTGATCGATTCGCCCGATATTCCGCTGAACGTATCCCGCTCTTACCTGCAAAGCGACCAAAACGTGAAAAAGATTTCAAATCACATCACAAAAAAAGCAGCAGACAAGTTGGAAGAACTGTTCAAAAAAGAACGCACCCGCTTTGAAGAGAAATGGGACAGCCTGAAACTGTTTATTGAATACGGGATGCTCTCCGATGAGAAATTCTGCGACAGGGCTCTCAAATTTGCCTTATTGAAAAATGTGGAAGGCAAATATTTCACATTGGAAGAGTACAAAACCCTTACCGAAACAACACAAACCGATAAAAACGGCGACCTTATCTACCTCTATGCCAACGACAGGCAGGAACAATACAGCCATATTGAGGCGGCGAAAGAAAAAGGGTACGACGCGCTTCTGATGGACGGACAACTCAATACCCACTGGATGGGGCTTCTGGAACAAAAATCGGAGAAAACCCGCTTCGTAAGGGTTGACAGCGATACCATCGAACATATTATTGAGAAACAAGATACGGCCAACGTAACGCTCACCGACCAACAGAAAGAAAATGTGACGGAAGTGGTGAAATCGCAACTCCCGCTTATCGAAAAAACAGAATTCAGCGTCGATTTCAAAGCGCTTGGCGAAACGTCCCGGCCAATCCAGGTCACGCAGAACGAATTTTCAAGAAGAATGAAAGAGATGGCTGCCATGCAACAGCAAATGGCTTTCTACGGTGAAATGCCCGATACATACCAGATCGTACTGAATGTGCAACATCCGCTGGTCAAAGAACTTATCGACGAAAGCGAACGCAAAGACAAAGAGCAGCTTATCGCGCAAGTCTCGGCCGACAACCGGTTCAAGCAGTCAATCGACCTGGCCCTTCTCGCCGGCGGAATGCTCAAAGGGGAAGCGCTAAGCAACTTCGTGAAAAGAAGCTTTGAAATGATTTAACCGGGAAAAAAGGGGTTGTCTCAAAATGAACTACCTCACCGCAAGCGGCGGGGAACTAAACCCAAAGAGATTAATTTAGATTCTCTTCTTCGTAAAATGTTATCTGTTAGATAAGATACAAGAGAATATTTTTTGAGGCAAAGCCAAAAGAACATAACCACCTCCCCAGGGGGTGGATTTCTAATGTAAATTAAAAAATAATTCTCTGAAAATTGAATATTTGAGTTTGAACTCAGATAGGCGCCCAAAGAAAAAAGTGTTAAAATGAATTGTAAGACAGCCCCTTTTTATTTAACTTTGCAGCAAAAAGCAGCGCAATGAATAAAGCTTACGAGGTAACCTTTTCCCCTTTTCGCTCCTTTACCCGTGAAGAGTGGAGCAAACTGGAGGAGCACCCCATGTTTCCCGTTTCCGATATTGATCTCACTAAATTACAGGCGCTCAACGAGCCGCTCACCCTCAAAGAAGTGGAGGATATCTATATCCCCATGATCCGGTTGCTACAGATACATCTTACTCACTACCGCAACCTGCACAACGAACGGGATCAGTTTTTCTCCAATAAAAGTAAACCCATCCCTTATATTATCGGTATTGCCGGAAGTGTGGCGGCAGGAAAAAGTACAACTGCGCGGGTATTACAGAAACTGCTTTCTATGACGCCGGAGCAGCCGAAAGTAGAACTGATCACCACCGACGGCTTTCTATATCCAAACGATGAATTGCAAAAGCGGGGACTGCTGAATAAGAAAGGATTTCCCGAAAGTTACGACGCCAAACCGTTATTGGCATTCCTTGCAAGCGTGAAGTCCGGGCGCGACACATTTGAAATCCCCGTCTATTCGCATCTCTATTATGATGTGGTCAAAGATAAGATGCAGTCTATTGATCGGCCTGATATCCTTATCGTGGAAGGGATCAACGTGTTGCAGGTATCGCCGGGCAAAAAAATGCGGAGAAGGGTCTTTGTATCCGATTTCTTCGATTTTTCCATCTACGTGGATGCGAGCGAAAAAGATTTACGGGAATGGTACCTCGACCGATTCAAGAAACTACAACAAACCGCTTTTCAGGATCCCGATTCCTATTTTCACAGATATGCCTCCTATTCGGAAAAGAGATTGCTGAAATTTGCCAATGAAGTATGGGATAAGATCAATCTGCCTAATCTGTTACTCAATATCCTACCCACCCGTTTCCGGGCCGATCTCATCATAGAAAAAGAGGAGTGCCATTTTGTCAGGGGCATTCGTATCAGGAAAATATAAAATATCTCGCTGGGAAGAAAAAGGCGGCCGCCCTCCGGGAAGGCCTACATTATATATTATAGCGAAGTCTTCCCGTTTCAGGTCAAAATGCAGTGCGTATCTTTCCGGCAATCTCCTCAAACTCATCTTCCGACAGTTGCAACTTCGGGTTGGCAAGGCTCATATCACCCTCTTTCCTGATAGGAATCAGGTGAATATGGGCGTGCGGTACCTCTAAGCCAATCACCATCATCCCCACTCTTTTGCAGGGAATAGCTTTTTCAATCGCCTTTGCCGTTTTCTTGGCAAAGACGACCATATCACCCAAAAGTGCGTCGTCCAGATCAAATATATAATCGGTCTCTTGTTTGGGAACAACCAATGTGTGCCCTTTCGACATCGGGTTGATATCGAGAAAAGCATAAAACCGATCGTCTTCGGCTATCTTGTACGAAAGGATATCGCCTGTGATAATTCTGCTGAAAATAGTCATTTTTTTTAAATGAAAAGTGAAAAATAAAAATCCACTATCCCAAATCCGACTTCTTGAATCTTGGTTCTGTTTAAACCGAAATTTCAATAATCTCAAACGTCATTGTACCCGACGGCACTTTAATTTCGGCCACATCACCCACCTTTTTGCCCATCAAACCCTGGGCAATAGGAGTGTTTACAGCAATTTTACCGCTCTTCAGATCGGCTTCGCTCTCAGATACGAGCATATAGGTCATCGTCTTCTTTGTTTGCAGGTTTTTGATCGTAACCTTGTTCATAATCTGTACTTCATCCGTACCGATAGCGCTCTCATCGATAAGCCGGGCGTTGGAGATAAGTTTTTTCAACTGTGATATCTTCGCCTCCAGCATGCCCTGCGCATCCTTTGCCGCATCATATTCGGCATTTTCGGACAGGTCGCCTTTATCTCTTGCTTCTGCAATCTGACGTGATATTTCAGGCCTCTGCACAGATTCCAATTCAATCAACTCATCTTTCAATTTCCGAAGTCCTTCTTCGGTCATATACGTTACAGCCATAATCTCTTTTTTTATTCCTTAAACTCGACGTAAAGAAAAAGAATTCCGACCTTTATTACAAGACCGGAACCCCTTTTTTCCATGTTTGTGCTTTCACAAAGATAATACCTTATTCCGGTTATACAAAATTTCCCGGATATATTTTACTTTTACAGCGCCTTACCCAGCTCTCCGGCCAACTGTTCATAGTTCTCAATCCGGGCTATGACATCCCCCTTCCGGTTGAGAATAAACGCGGTGGGTATCTGCCGCACATTGTAGATAGCCAGTAATGTGGAGTTGACCGATTGCGGATCTCTTACGGTAAGCCAGGGAAGATTGGCTGCCGATGTTTTCCAGAAATGTTCATCAGAATCGAACGAGACCTGGTATATTTCAAAACCGCTCGATTGATACCGTGCATATAGATTGTTCAAGTCCATATTATGCTTCGGAGAGAAATCGGCGTTATACACCACAAAATCGAGCAACACCACTTTGCCGCTAAGAGATGACAACGACACTTTTTTTCCATCCACTTCAGCCAGTACAATATCGGGCAACCCCGCTCCCTCTACCACCGGTATATTCTCGAATAGTTTTGCCTGCTGTTCCTGTCGTCTCCTTGTTTTCAGCGCATTCATGGTAAAATCATACAAGTGTTTTGTCCTTTCCGTACCGGGATAGTACCGGTTCCAGGAAGTGGCTACAGCGCCGAACATCGCATAATCATGCCTGTTATAAGGATCAAAAATCAGATAATCGTTTATTTTCTGGAAAACAGCATAATAAGCCGTCGCACCGGAAGGATTTCCCAGTATCAACCGCAATACGGCCGTCTTATATTCCTGCAACGTGGTATCCAGTTGTTCAATAAAAGCCATTTCGTCGATCGATCCGGTTTTGCGCCGGTTCTCCAGTCCGGCAATCTCATGGGCTGCCAGCCGCGTGAGAGCGTCTACCTCTTTCATCTGGTCATTGGTAGGAGAATCCTCTACGGTAAACGAATTGTACCAATCCGATGCATCCACGTTGATATGGAGCGTCTCTGTCGAATCCACCGCAAAAACGGCAATCCGTTTCCCAATACGCAATTGATAGAACTCGGGGTTTTCGGGAGCCGGTTGCCTGAAAGCAAAAACCCCTACTTTTTTCAAGACGGTGGAATCGAGCGATATAACGCCCGCCAAGGCTCGATGTTCCAGATACAATGTATCTCCCTCCGCAGCGCCGATAGTTCCGGTCACTTTAAATGTCTCTCCCTGTTTACAGGAAAAAAACAAAATCCCCCCGGTCAACAAGACCGGAAACAATCTTCTTAATAATGTCTTCATATATATTCTCAAAAATTCGCAGCAAATTTACTTGATTTTCTTTTTAAACCAACATGATTCGGATAAATTATTATTTTAATGGTCTGTGCGGTGGAATATCTTGATTTATCAGGCAATTGGATGTATTAAAATAGCGGAACCGTATCAGAAAAATAAAAATGATCCGATCTCCGGCCACAAGAGAACTGTAAATCAGAGAAAATATGGGTGATAGAATCGGATGGCGATATACGGCAGGTAGCTGCCGACGCCGACAGGATGCTCGACAGCGACGCTTTCAAAGGGCTGTTTGTAGCTATAGAAGCTGCCTTAGCCGAAGCCTATTCCCTGCTCGGCGGCGCGATTGCGGTGGGCGGCGGCGTTACCGTCCTGCTGCGCCGGAAGCTACGGG
>JAISZV010000124.1 GCA_031284475.1 Proteiniphilum sp.
ACACAAGACACAAGACACAAGATGCAAGACACAAGACACAAGATGCAAGACACAAGACACAAGATGCAAGACACAAGATACAAGACACAAGATTCTACATCCCAAATTCCAAATCCCAATTCCCAAATTAAAAGGCTTCCGGGTCATCAACCTCAGCCCTTTTCCCAAATCCCAATTCCCCACATCCCAAATCGGTTCAGTCTTCCGTATCGGAATAATTTTCGACCAGTACCTCCCTGTAGGCGTTAAACACCGACGACTGCGACAGGAGTCCCTGATAGACCCCTTTGGCGTTTACTACCGGTAAATTCCAGGCTTTGGTGTTTTCAAACTTAGCCATCACCTCCTCCATGCTGCTGTGGACGTCTATTGTGGCGGGAGGCCCCACCATGAATTTTTTCACCGTAAACCGGTCGTACAGTTCGGGGCGGAACATGATGTTGCGGATGTCGTTCATCATCACAACTCCCAAAAGGACGCCCTCTTTATTTACTACCGGGAATATGTTCCGGTTGCTGACGGAGATCACTTTCACTATGTCGCCGAGGGTCATTTCCGGCGTTACGGTAGGAATGTCTTTCTCCAACAGGTCTTTGATCTTCAAAAAAGTAAGTACTGCTTTATCTTTGTGATGGGTAATTAACTCTCCTTTTTTTGCTAAGCGTATGGCGTAGATGCTGTGCTTTTCAAACAACAAAATAGTGCCGTAAGAGAGCAGCGAGACAATCATCAGGGGCAGGAACAGGTCGTAACCGCCTGTTAGCTCCGCGATGAGGAACGTGCCGGTGAGCGGAGCATGCATTACGCCCGCCATCACGCCTGCCATTCCCATCAACGCAAAATTTTCCTGTGGAAGATAAACGGCGTATCCCGATTGATTGAGCGTATAGGAGTAAACAAACCCCAGAATACAACCTAAAAACAGGGTAGGCGCGAATACCCCCCCGGCGCCGCCTCCGCCGTTGGTGGCGCTGGTGGCGAAAACTTTAAAAAGGATGACCATAATCAGGAATCCGACAATAGTCCACCGGCTGTCTAATTGATGAAAAAAACTTTCATTGGTGAGAGAACCGAATAAATCGCCTCCTGCCAACAGGATATTGATCGTGTTGTACCCTTCGCCGTAGAGCGGCGGAAAAAAGAAGATAAGCAGGCTTAGCAGGGTTCCTCCCAGCAGGAACCTCTTCCAGAGGCGAAGCCGGTGAAAGATACCCTCCAGACGGCTCATGACGCGGATGATATATAATGAAAGAAAACCGCACAATATACCGAGAAGGATCACATAGGGGATGCGGTTAAGCGTAAAGGGTTCAATCAGCGTAAAGGCAAACATAGCGTCCGTGCCCGTGAGGAGGTACGACACGGTGGTGGCCGTTACAGCCGTTACCAGGAGGGGAAGGATGGACGACATGGTAAGGTCGAGCAGCAGCACCTCTATCACGAAAAGGATTCCTGCAATGGGCGCTTTAAAGATACCCGCAATGGCTCCGGCAGCGCCGCATCCCACGAGGATCATCAAGCTGCGTTGTTCCAGCCTGAAAAATCTACCCAGGTTGGAACCGATGGCGGAGCCTGTTAATACGATAGGCGCTTCCGCTCCCACCGAACCCCCGAATCCGATGGTGACGGAACTGGCTACCAACGATGAATAGATGTTGTGCGGCTTGATCCGGCTTTTGCGCTGGGAGATGGCAAAAAGGATCTTCGTAACGCCGTGGCTGATGTCGTCTTTTACCACATATTTTACATAAAGTCCCGCAACCAGGATGCCGACAATGGGGTAGAGCAGGTAGGAGAAATTCAGGTTGGGGCGGCTGAAGTTTTCGGTGAGAAAAACCTGGAAGAAGTGGATCGCCGTTTTCAGGAAGAAAGCTGCCAATGCGGTGAGGATTCCCACTAAGAAACAGACGAACAGTAAAAAATGACGCTCTTTTATGTGCCTGTCGCGCCAAATAAGAAATTTATTATATCTTCCTGTCAATTGCATTGGGGAAACGGAAACATTTTCGTTAAATAATACGGGCGGAAAGCAGTCCGACAACTTGCGGGAGCGTTATACCGCGTGCAAAGATAGCCAATTTTTTTACTTGCGTATAACTTTAATGGAACAGTCTTTTTCCAGTTTCACAATCGCGGAAGGTTGGGATTTGCCTTGTTCCTTTTGGCGGTATGTAACAATGTAGTCTACGCCGTTTTTGATCGCCTGCCCTATTTGGGAAAAAGAAGCGGGAGAGGGTTCCCCGCTTACATTGGCCGATGAGGAGACAATGGGTTTGCGGAATTGCCGGCATAGTTCCATAGAGAAAGTTTCGGCGGTGATGCGGACGCCGATGGAACCGTCGGGCGCGATCAGGTTGGGCGCTAAGTTTTTGGCTCCTTCGTAGATGATTGTGAGCGGTTTATCGGTCAGGTCTATCAGATCCCAGGCAATGTCGGGGACATCCTTTACGTATGCCTGCAACTTGGCGGGGTTATCCAAGAGGACGAGCATCGATTTGCTGTCGTCGCGTTGTTTCAGTTCGTAAATACGTTTTACGGCTTCTTCATTGGTTGCGTCGCAGCCAACGCCCCAGATAGTATCGGTAGGATATAGGATGATCCCTCCTTTCTTTAAAACGTCGCACGCTTTTTTTATATCGTCTTGCATCGTTCTTTATAATATGTTGATCTTTTGCATTACCAGCGCGTTATCGAACGAATCTCCTGCGGAAAGCCACTTCTCCAGTACGCCGGTTTGCCGGTAGCCTGCTTTGGCGAATAGCCGGATGCTGCTGTTGTTTTTCTCAGGAGTGATGGCGTAGAGTTGTTTCAGATTGAGAAACCGGAACGCGTATTCTTCCAGCAACGCGAGCGCTTGCAGGCCGTAGCCTTTGCGCCGGTGTTTGCGGTCAATCAGTATTCCTACGCCGGCTCTCCGGTGGAACGGGTCGAAATCATAAAGGTCGATTGCGCCGATACATTCGTTTTTCTCCATAGCCGTTACCATCAGCCGTAACTGCTTGTCAACGTATATGTCATGTTTATAATCAATCAGGTATTGTTTGATGGAATAGCGGGAAAAAGGGACAATAGACGCTCCGTTTTCCCAGATAGCCGTGTCGTTTTCCCAGGCGTAAAGCAAATCCAGATCCTCCGGTTCGGGAGCGCGCAGGCGGAGAATATTATTTTCCAGTAACTTGTTCATTTTTCTTCTTCCTCGTGCAGGTCTTGTTGTTCTTCGGGCGTTTCGACGGGCTTCTGTTCTTCGGATGTTTCGGCGGGCTTCTGTTCTTCCGGTATTACGGTAAGGCTTTCCAGTTCTTCGTATGATGGTTTGCAAAAGAGAAAAACGATAAACAATACCACCGTAAACCAGAAAAAATTCATATTACGGAAGATACCGAACAGGATAATATGCATCAGCGTCACCCCGCTGATGGTGTACAGGCGGAGGAAAGAGGCGCTTATATATATATGTGTAGCTGCCGGGGTTTCCAACGGACGGGGCGATTTTTTCAGCCGGCGGGCGAAAAAACGCAAAGAGACCGGGATGGCTATGATGGAAATCATGATGACATACCTCTCCGCCGTAACGTTTATGGCCTGCCCATCCGTAAAGAGAGGAATAACCCTGAACAGGATAAGCAGGAAAACAACGGCCAGCAGGGCGATGTTCCCGTAATAATGTCTTTTCAACAGCTTTATGGCTTTATACATACTATTTTTTATTTCGATAGAAGTTTATAGGATTCATCAAACGGCGTCCGGTTCAAAATGGAGCGGCCAAGCGTTACCTCATCGGCATATTCGATTTCGTCTCCAATAGATACCCCTCTGGCTATAATGCTCACTTTTATCCCGTAGGGTTGGAGTTTGCGGTAGATGTAAAAATTGGTGGTGTCGCCTTCCATCGTGGCGCTGAGCGCAAGGATTACCTCCCTGATTTCCTCCGATTTCACCCTTTCTTCGAGGCTGGCAATCTCCAGATCCGACGGGCCGACTCCGTCGATAGGGGATATAATACCGCCTAAAACGTGGTAAAGCCCGTTAAATTGCACCGTTTTCTCAATGGCCATCACCTCCTTTACATTCTCCACTACGCAAACTAAGGAACTGTCCCGCAATTTGTCGGCGCAAATATTGCATACCTCGGTATCGGAAATGTTGCGGCAGACAGAACAATACTTGATCTCCCTTTTCAATTTCAGCATGGCGCCGGCAAAATCGGCGACTCTATCTTCATCCTGTCGTAACAGATGAAGTACCAACCGCAGCGCCGATTTTCGCCCAATCCCCGGAAGATTGGCAAATTCGTTGACTGCATTTTCAAGTAAAGCGGATGGGTAAAGACTGTTCATTCAAGCGATATTTTCGAGTGGCACAAAGATACGATGATTCAGTTAATCGGACAAATAACTATCTCCCTTCAATACATACAATCTTTCTTTATATTAGCCTGCGCCTTGAGACTGCACTTTTACCGGTTGCATATCACTTGTCATACCTTTAATCTTAAACTTACGATAATAAACCTTACCTCCCGATACGATAAAAAGTATATCCTTATTTTCACCGGCAAAACAAAGGGAAGATACGCCCCCTGAAGGTAAGCTAAGTATGGCGCGCACACGACCGTTATGATCACATACCTGCACACCCATCGGAGTTGCAACATACAGGTTTCCATCCGTATCAAAAGCCATATTGCCTTTTTCCTGCCAGTCATAATTATCCGAATTATGAAGCCAGTACCATTGCTGTCCCGACGAAAGCGATCTATCTTCATTCATTACATAATTCAAGAGCCAGCCGGATGATTCTTCACT
>JAISZV010000137.1 GCA_031284475.1 Proteiniphilum sp.
CTGACCGATGCATTGGGGTACATAACGCCATTCTCGGTGAGTGAGATACCTATTTCCGAGGCGGCGAGCATATCATGTAACACAAAATTTACCGTCTGATCCGGGATAGAAGGATACCCTACTGCGGGGCGTATTCCTTTATATTTCACGGCAAGCATTTCGGCAATCGAGAGATTCTCCTCCGTGTCATAGCCCCAGTACTCACGGCGCACTTTGGCGTGCAGCCATTCGGTGGCGGCCTCCGCGAGCCGGTCGAGTAACGACTTCATCAGCAGGGCTGCATATTCGTCGCCCTCAGCCTCGTAGCGGCGCATCTGTTCGTCCGCTCCCGCTCCGGCGGTGACGGCGAAAGCGCCGATATAATCCTTCTTTCCCGTATGGCGCGGCGCAATAAAATCACTCAGGCAGAGGTACTCATTCTTATCGCTTTTCTTCTGTTGGCGCAGAAAAGGAAAAGGCGTTCCGCCGATGAAGACGGTATCGTTATCGCTGTATGCTTCATATATCCCGAAAACAGCTTTGATGTAACCGGCGTCCGCATCCGCGAACTTCCGCAGCATGGTTACCGCATCATCATACAGTTTCTCCGCTTCCCGCCCCTTTTCACGGTCATCTTCCCGGTATGCTGCAAGCCATGCGGCGCGGGCTTCCTTACTACGATCCGTTTGGGTAAGGGTATGGAATTTGGGCGACATATTCCAGGCATGGAAAAAGAATTTCCAGTCGATATAGGGAATGATCTCCTCCATGCCGATATGCCCTAATTTCACACGCCCCGACTTTCGGGGAGCAACGGCTTCATACCCGTTCCAGTTGATGCTGAAAGCGTTTTTCCTCGCTTCCTCCGGCGAAACCGGTTCGGTCGCTTTCCGGGAGCTGTTTTCCCGCAGCAGCGTGTATTCATCCTTCACTTTCCTTATATAGTTGTCCCTGTTTCCGGGGTTCATCAGGTTGGCCACCGCCGACGGGCTTTGCGAGGCGTCTTTCACATAGACCACAGGCCCCTGGCTGTATTTAGGTTCTATCTTCAACGCCGTATGCAGTTTAGAGGTGGTAGCGCCCCCAATCAGCAACGGCAGGCTGAATCCTGCTTTTTCCATCTCGGCGGCCACGATGGCCATCTCTTCGAGCGACGGGGTAATCAATCCGCTTAACCCCACAATATCGGGCTGTTCCCTGATCACCGCCTCGATGATCTTTTCAGGGGGCACCATCACGCCCAAGTCTATAATATCATAGTTATTGCAGGCCAATACGATGGAAACAATGTTCTTGCCTATATCATGCACATCTCCTTTCACCGTGGCGAGTAATATTTTCCCGGCTTTCCGCTGTGCGTCGCCGGCCGCTTTTTCAGCTTCGATAACGGGTTGCAGGATAGCCACCGCCTTTTTCATAGTGCGCGCCGCCTTTACCACCTGCGGAAGGAACATCTTCCCTGCGCCGAAAAGGTCGCCCACCCGGTTCATTCCGTCCATCAACGGTTTATCTATAATATCCACTGCGCGCGGGTATACCTGCAACGCTTCGGCAATATCTTCCTCCAAGTAATCCCCGATCCCTTTCAGCAGTGCGCGGCTCAACCGTTCTTCGAGCGGAAGCGCGCGCCACTCTACGTTTTTATTTTTTTCCGCCTCCGGCGCTTTTTCGCCTTTGCTCTTTTCGGCATAGGCCATCATTCGTTCGGTAGCGTCGTCGCGCCTGTTCAACACCACATCTTCGGCCAGCTCTTTTACGCCGGAAGGAAGCTCTTCGTAGATGACCGATTGCGCCGGATTCACAATCCCCATATCCATACCCGCGCGAATGGCATGATAGAGAAAAACGGAATGTATCGCCTCCCGCACATAATCGTTACCGCGAAACGAGAATGAAAGGTTACTCACCCCCCCGCTCACCTTAGCGTGCGGCAAATTCTCCTTGATCCATCGCACGGTTTTGATAAAATCCACCGCGTAGTTCCTATGTTCATCGATACCCGTAGCAACGGCCAGCACGTTAGGATCGAAGATAATATCCCTGGGGTCGAAACCGTTCGCGGTGAGCAGCTTGTAAGCGCGGCTACATATTTCGATGCGCCGCTCGAACGTATCGGCCTGTCCCGTTTCATCGAAAGCCATCACCACTGCCGCCGCGCCATAGCTTTGCGCCAGCCGCGCCTGGTGCAGGAACTCCGCTTCCCCGTTCTTCAATGAGATGGAGTTAACGATGGATTTTCCCTGCACGCATTTCAGGCCTGCTTCCAGTACCTCCCATTTTGAAGAATCGATCATAATAGGTACGCGCGACACATCGGGGTCGGAGGCCAGCAGGTTCAGGAAGTTGGTCATCTCCTCCGCGCCGTCGAGCAACCCGTCGTCCATGTTAATATCGAGCGCCTGCGCCCCATCCTCTACCTGCTTGCGGGCAATACCGAGCGCCTCCTCATAACTCTTTTGCCGGATCAACCGCAGGAACTTCTTCGACCCGGCCACGTTGCACCGCTCCCCTATATTCATAAAATTGCTCCGGGGCGATACTTCCAGCGCTTCCAATCCCGAAAGCCGCAGGTATTGCGGAAGATCGGACTTTTGATGAGGCCTGCCGGTCTCCACCAAACGGGTATATTCGGCAATATGTGCGGGCGTAGTGCCGCAACACCCTCCTATGATATTCACCAATCCTTCGTCGATAAACTCTTTGATCCGGGCGGCCATCTTTTCCGGGGTTTCGTCATATTCTCCCAGTTGATTGGGCAATCCGGCATTGGGATAGGCGCTGATGTAAAAAGGAGCGATACGCCCCAGTTCCTTCACATAAGGCTTCAGTCCCGCCGCTCCCATCGAGCAGTTCAGCCCGATAGCCAGCGGTTGGGCGTGGCTGACGGAGGCGACAAAAGCGCCCAGCGTTTGCCCCGAAAGGGTTCGCCCCGCCTTGTCGGAAATGGTAACGGAGAGAACAACAGGTGTTGTTATGCCGGTCTCTTTCGCCACCTCTTTTGCGGCGAAAATGGCGGCTTTCGCGTTGAGCGTATCGAAAATAGTCTCTATCAGGAGGAAATCGACTCCGCCCTCCACCAATGCGGCCACCTGCTCTTTGTAGGCCGTTTTAAAGTCGTCGAAGAGAGCCGAGCGGAACATAGGGTTCTCCACCTGGGGACTCATCGACGCAGTTTTGTTGGTAGGCCCGATAGACCCCGCCACAAACCGGGGCTTACCGGGCGTTTTCAGCGTAAACTCATCGGCGGCTTCACGCGCCAGCCGGGCTGCCGCAAGGTTGATCTCGGCGGCCAGATGGCTCATACGGTAATCTTGCATCGAGATCGACGTGGCGTTGAATGTATTGGTCTCGATGACGTCGGCGCCGGCAGCCAGGTATTCCCGGTGAATCTCCCCGATCACATCGGGGCGGGTAAGCGAAAGCAGGTCGTTATTGCCTTTGAGCAGCGTATCGGAATCCTTGAACCGCTCGCCGCGAAAATCCGCTTCGGCGAGCCGGTAGCGTTGTATCATCGTCCCCATCGCACCGTCAAGAATCAGGATGCGACCGGGCAGAATATCCTCTATTTTTACTTTGGTCATATTTTGTTTCTTCAAACGCTTTTTATTTTCATCTTTGTACCGCCGGCCCTCAATTTCAAAACAATCCGTCTCCCCCATACCACTATCCATGCCACCGACAACCGCACTCCCAGTATCCACCAAAGGGATACGCCGAGAGCAACGAAGAGCAGATTATCTTCCAGTATGGAATGCGACATGGCAAGATGATAGTTCAACAAACCGGCGTCGGCTCTGTTCACCTTTCCTTCCTTCATCTGATCCATCATCAGCGCGCCTCCGTATGCCAGCCCCACAATGTATCCGATAAGCCAGAGAAATCCGGTAGTTGCCGGCAGGCCGAAAAACCGGAGCAACGGCTCAATCCCCTTGCTTAGTCCGGAGATTAGCTTGTTGGCGTCAAAAAGGTTATAGAGCAGGTTCAGAGAGAAGACGATCACAGTGATAAAAAGCGTCACCTGTAACGAACTTTTCAACCAAACCAGCAAAAGATCGCCCATTGAGGTGATGGCGGCCGCGTTGGCCCGGATAAAAACAGGATTTCCCATATCCTGCGGCAAAATCAGGTTCAACGCCAGGCCTACAAGAATGCTCATCGTGATCCGCAAGGCAGTAACCGTCCGGAAGGGCGTTCCCGTCTTTGCCTGAATAGCGCTCTCTACCGGCAGGTTATGCGATATCTGGCACATCAGCGCCAGAATGGTGAGCTCCCGCAACGTAATGGACATGGAGGTGATAATGGCCAGCGGCGCGTAGAGCGGCAGGAAAATACTGGTGATGAAAACAATGGCGGTACTGCCGGGCAGACCCATATACACGAAAACGGGATCGAGCATGCCGGCCATAAAAGCGAGTATGCCGTAATAATCCAGCAATCTCACGGCCAGGGACGCCGGTAAAATAATTTTAAGCAACCACAACGTGATATAGCCCGATTTCCTGAACGCCGGGAAAAGTATGTCCTTATACAACTTTAGCTTATTTTGAAAAACATAGGGCAAAGTTCGTAATTTTTCGGCAATCGCCCAAATTCCGCAAAACGAAATCGCCTGAAATTCCGCAAAACAAAATTGCTTGAATTTTGCAAAACGAAATTGCCGGAATAGAGTTTATATCGAATACGGTTTCAGGTCTCCGGGCATGTTTTTCCAAAAAGCCGGGCAGGTTTTCTTAAAAAGATGAGTGCGTTTTCTTAAAAAGCCGGGCAGGTTTTCCTAATAAGCTGCGCATGTTTTACCTAAGGAGATGTTATCATTTATTCATGTGACCTACATCACACTTTCCTGTGGCCTACATCACACTACTAAAAGATGGTTACGTTTTCCCTAAATGATGCTTACCTTTTCCTTAAACGATGCTCACGTTTTCCCCAAAAAATACTCACCTTTTTTTCAAACGATATTCACTTTTTTTCAAATATTATTTTGTAATTTTGTAACCATATAATAATTACACCAAAACCGTCGTCAAGACGCCGTTTAATTTTAGCGTATAATTAATTAAAAAAAAGCGAGATGAAAAAAAACTATTCTCTGCATACCCCGTATGCTACCCATATAAGATGGTATATGGTTATCGTATCTGTCGTTGCCGTCATCCTTCTCGGCAGTTGCTCCGCCAATAAAAAATTAGTGTTGAGCGATACCGGTTGGACATATCCCGGAATCGTTTTCCTGAAAAACGGAGAGGAAAAAGCAGGGCAAGTCAATCTGCCGTCTCCTGCCGACAAGGCGGTATATATTCTCGGCGGCGACCGGAGCGAGGCGGTTCCGAAAACCTTTATTAATGGAGATGAAATAGACAGGATAGTGCTGGCCCATCCGTCCACGCCCGACAAAGCGTATACGGTACGGTATCTGACCCTGAAACTGTCGCTCGGGCGGAAAGCCGACCGGTGGGTTATCTGTGTAGCCGAAGGCCCTTATGTTTCGGCATACATAGGAGCTGAAAATTACGGCTTCGATTCCGGCGGCGACCTGAAACTTATCGGAACGCGGCAGCGAATCAATACGGGCGTCGGTACAACCATCATCCAGCCCAGTTATCCGGTCTTTATGATGAAAAAGGACGATAAAGAACTCACTCTTGTAGCCTTAACGGAAGGGATTCAATTTGAAGGGTCTGCTTTCAGGAGCGGAGTAACCCATTTTTTGAATGACGACCCTAAACTGTGCGAGTACATTCGTTACGAAAAATGGGGCTTCGAGAATATAGACGATATTATAGCCGGTTATAATCCGGACAGAGGCAACGGCAACCTGGTAATAAACGGGATAACGATTGCCCCGCCGGAAAAGAAATTGCTTACCGGCGACCTTGACAAGGAAATGATCATCTATGTAGAATCGGCAATTCCTTCCGACAGGAATTACACTACGCAGTTCGGCTTAGGCATACGCTCTTCCATCTATAGGTTTCTGGCCTACGGGGCAGACCTGGGCGTTGCTTCGGCCAAATATGTGGATGACATAAAACGTATTGAAAACCATCCCGGAAACCAATGGGTAGATGCTCCCGTGATAGACGCCGACCTGTCCAAACAGACATTGTTCCGCTTCAATCTGTTTGCGGGCGGGCAATTGCCGCTCGATTTGAAAAAAGTATACCTTGTACCCGGCGCGCATATTGCCTTCGGAGGCATGTTCGGAACCGAATACAGTACGCTCTATTACGGGCCGATGGCTACGCTTGACCTGGGTTTTAAGTTGAAAGACGGCAGTATATTCATGATCGGAGGCGGGTATCGCCGCAATATACCGTTGAAAAGTGATGAGGACAAGGCGGAAGCCTCCGCTCCCGGATTCGAGGCTTACAAACCTTATGAAAATATGCTGATACGGCTTTCGTATAAGTTCTGAGCCTTATGTTGCAGAGCTTTATAAGGGAATCTCTAAAAACCCAAACTCAGGTTACGCTCGCCGGCAAAATGTTCGGGGGATTGCGGGTCAAACCCGCAATGACAGGGCTTTTACATCATTACGTCATCAAATCTTAGCATCGGAACCTCAGTACAATCACATCAGCGCTGAGGCATTAACATTAGCACATTATTAAATCATTAAATCATCACATCATTTCTTAAACATCCTGTCCATTGAGCGTTTATCCTCTTTCTCCCTCAGCGATTGACGTTTATCATATTGTTTTTTCCCTTTCGCCACCGCCACCGCCAGCTTAGCCACTCCTTTTTCGTTAATGAACAGGCGAATGGGGATAATGGTAAAACCGGTCTCTTTGGTAAGGCGGGAAATCTTACGCAGTTCGTTTTTGTTGAGGAGCAGTTTGCGGTCGCGCCGGGCGCTGTGGTTATTATA
>JAISZV010000234.1 GCA_031284475.1 Proteiniphilum sp.
TATTCGTACTCCTCACTCGACGGGCCTATGGACCCGGTAGGGATGAATTTCGACGGTATAGGTTGCCTGCGAACCGTTGACGGCGACACGGCCTTCTTTGTATCGTGCCACATCGACCCCGCAAAAATCAGCAGAATTATCAATCATTCCAAGTTTGAACTTTCGCTTGACACCCTGATCATTGACCCCTATCACTGCAATCTGCCGAACTCGAACTTCGACGCCGAATTTTCGTTTGAACGGCGGCAGAATTTCCAGATAGCCATCGAAATACGGATAATATCGTCGTGGATGAACGAACTAACGCAGTTGCAGAAAAATCAGGAACTGGGAAGTTTCGTCATCAGCGTGCCGGTAACCCAAAGCGACCTCGACGGCAAAGGTAAACTCCGCTATGTGAAAACCGGCGACGACCCGGGAAAATACAGGATTTCCGGAGAAAGTTTCATCGTCCCGCGTTCGTTCATGGGATTCCGCGACGAAAAAAACAATTACAAAAACAGTTGGGGAACGGGCGACTACAAAATAGAACTCTCGCTGAAGGAAACATGCAGCATCGCCGACGCGTACCGCCGGGAGTGGAAAAAAGACTGGAAACGCCGGCAGGACGCCGAAAATGACGAAAACTTCGTTCAACGCTCATGGAAAATGATTTCCTCGCAACGCTGGGACAATATCGGTAAACAGTGGGTGGTAACTACGCTCAAAGCCCCTGCCGATATGATTACAACCGATCTGCTCGACGCATTAGACCTCGCTCCCGCAAGCGCAAGCAGCGCCAAAACAGCCGGAGGGAGCGTGTCCGGCGGTAGTAGCGGCAGCGCATCCGGCGGAGAACAGGGCGGAGGAAAGAAATGAGGTATAAACGAAGAGTTATACACTTCAACCGGCGTATGAAAATCTGAGGTTGGCGGCATACAGCCTCCCCATCGTTACCGAACCAAATATACATCCTCGAAAAAAAACGCCGCACAGATTTCACGCATGAAATCACAGCGCAACAAAATTTGTTGTCCTTTAAATTTTATTTTATTACTTTTGCCACGGTGTATTAATAGGCATATTAAAAAGTTTTGACATCGGGTGAAACCGCAAGGGAGTAACCCGTTTTTTATGCTGTTTTTTTACCGGACAGTAGTGGAAAAATAAATTAATCGGATGAAATCTATCCGGGATTATGAAATAATGGCGCCGGCAGGATCTTACGAATCACTCGCGGCCGCTATCCAAGGTGGTGCGGATTCCGTCTACTTCGGCGTTGAAGGGCTGAATATGCGCGCCAAATCATCCGACAATTTCACCATTGCCGATCTGCATAACATCGCGAAAATCTGTCGCGATCATCATATAAAAAGCTATCTTACCGTCAACACAATTATTTACGACAACGATATACGCCTGATGCGGAAGATCGTGGATGCGGCGAAGGAGGCTAACCTTTCCGCCGTTATTGCGGCCGATGTAGCCGTGTTGACGTATGCCCGGAGTATTGGCGCGGAAGTGCACCTATCTACCCAGTTGAATATTACCAATACCGAATCGCTGAAGTTTTATGCGCAGTTTGCCGATGTGGCGGTGTTGGCCCGCGAACTGAATATGGATCAGGTGGCTGCTATTTACCGGGATATAGTTGATGGGCAAATTAAAGGGCCGTCGGGCGGGTTGATCCGTATAGAGATGTTCTGCCATGGCGCTTTGTGTATGGCGGTTTCGGGGAAGTGTTACCTCAGCCTGCATGAAAAAAATCTCTCTGCCAACCGGGGCGCATGTAACCAGATATGCCGCCGGGGATATACTGTGAAGGACAGGGACAGCGAGATAGAACTGGAGATTGATAATGAATATATCATGTCGCCCAAAGATCTCAAAACGATCCATTTCATGAACAAAATGATGGATGCGGGGGTAAGGGTATTCAAAATTGAAGGGCGCGCAAGGGGGCCTGAATATGTGCGAACGGTGGTATCATGCTACAAAGAGGCGGTGCAGGCTTATTGCAACAACACATATACCGAAGAGAAGATAACCGGCTGGAACGAACGTCTTTCCACTGTCTTCAACCGCGGATTCTGGGATGGCTACTATTTAGGGCAGCGGTTGGGAGAGTGGACGCACCGTTACGGGTCGGGGGCTACCAAACGCAAGGTGTATGTGGGGAAAGCCGTCAAGCATTTCGGGAAGCTCGGCGTAACGGAATTTCTGGTGGAGGCGCAGTCGGTAAAACCGGGTGATGAACTGCTGATCACCGGGCCTACTACCGGCGCCGTTTTTGTGGTTGCCGGCGACATAAGGGTGAACCTGACCGCTGTTCCCGAAGCGGTAAAAGGAGACCGCTTTTCCGTTAAGACCAATAAAAAGATACGCCCCAACGACCAACTCTATAAGATGACGAACGCCGACCGGCACGAAACAACCGCCCACGAACGGTAAACAACCCGCCGTGAACGGAAAAACATCAAAAAAAGATCAGTATTGCTTAGCCCTTAAAAGGTGATTTTCAACGACAAACCGCCCGATACACTGGCTTGCCCCAGGTAGTTTTTCGTATCCACGAAAGGATTCAGGTCTATTTCTATCCGGCTCAGGTTACCGTGCTGATCCTGATAATACATGTTGTTTACCTTGGCCACCTTCACCGCATCTACAATCGCCCAAACGTCGACGGCGATAGTGCCTGCCAGTCCGGCGAGCATAATCATCAGGCCCGTCATATCCATCTCTCCTATCTCATCTCCGTTTGATGTTGTTTCATCGAGGTCTTTGAGCGCTATTCCCATCCCCACCCAGGTGACACTTGTTAACGCGATGGAACTGCCCAG
>JAISZV010000249.1 GCA_031284475.1 Proteiniphilum sp.
TCATTTTTTGTGATGGCTTTGCTGTAATACTCTATCGCCTTGTCAAATTCATGAATTTCCCCAAAAGCCGATCCCAGATTAAAATAGGCGTCAAAATAATTGCTGTCTGTTTCAATGGCTTTTTGGTAGTATTCTATCGCCTTGGTGTAGTTGGCGCTGTCCGACTCTGCATTACCGAGCTTTTTCCATTCTTCGGCCGTTTGTGAGAAGATATTGGCGCTGAAGGTAATCAATATTACTGTTAGCAAAAATGCTTTACCTGTTTTCATGATTGTAGTTGTTTTTAATATGGGCAAAGGCTATCCCGCCATAAATAAAGGCGGGATAGTTTTTTATAATTACTCCTCTAAGAAGTTGGGATACATATAATCCGTAGCGGAGACAAACGTTTCCTTGATGCACTGCGGCGATACCCAGCGCAGCAGGTTGAATACCGAACCGGCTTTGTCGTTGGTTCCCGAACCGCGCCCGCCGCCGAACGGCTGCTGATCGACCACGGCGCCGGTGGGTTTGTCGTTGATATAAAAATTGCCGGCAGTGTGCGTGAGGCGCGTAGTCATTTTCTCAATATTGGCTCTGTCGGAGGAGAAGATAGCGCCCGTAAGCGCGTAGCCGGTCGTGATGTCGAGGACGTCCAGCGTCTTGTCGAGGTCTGCCGGATCGTACAGGTATACGGTGAGTACCGGGCCGAAAAGCTCCTCTCTCATCGTAATATAATTAGGCTTTTTGGCTAGAATAATGGTAGGATGAATGAAATAACCTTCCGATTTATCATAAACGCCGCCGCAAACAATCTCTGCATCGGGCGATGCTTTGGCGTCGTCGATTGCCTTTGCCAACTTATCGAACGAATCTTCGTCGATCACCGCATTCACGAAGTTGGAGAAATCGTCCACCGCGCCGGTTTTTATTTTGGCGAGATCATCGCTTACAAACTTTTTCACATCCTCCCAGAGAGTTGCCGGTATATAAGCGCGGGAAGCGGCGGAGCATTTCTGCCCCTGGTATTCAAACGCGCCGCGGGTAAGGGCCGTAGCCACCTGTTTTGCATTGGCGGTTGCGTCGGCAAAAACATAGTCCTTTCCTCCCGTCTCGCCTACGATACGCGGATAGGATTTGTATTTTGATATGTTACCGGCAATAGTACTCCACATGCCGTTGAACACTCCGGTAGAGCCGGTGAAATGGAGGCCGGCGAACTCACGGTGGCTGAAGATCACGCCGGCAGCGTCCCTTCCGTCGGCATAGACAAGATTAATTACCCCGTCGGGTAATCCGGCTTCCTGCAACACCTTCATAATAAGGTGCGCGGAGTAAATCGCCGTTTTTGAGGGTTTCCACACCACGGTGTTACCCATCAACGCAGGTGCGCCGGGCAGGTTTCCGGCAATGGAGGTGAAATTGAACGGTGTGAGCGCGAAGATAAATCCTTCGAGCGGACGCCACACCAAACGGTTCCAGATACCGGGAGAGGAGTTGGGCTGCATCCGGTAGATATCATCCATATTTTTTACGTTGAAGCGATAGAAATCCACCAATTCGCATACCGCGTCTATCTCCGATTGATAGGCATTCTTGGACTGGCCTATCATGGTAACGGCGTTAAATTCATACCGGTAGGGGCCGGCAATCAGTTCCGCCGCTTTCAGGAAGATGGCCGCGCGGCTTTCCCAATGCATCGCTTCCCAGGCGGGTTTAGCCTTTAACGCTGCGTCGATAGCCATCTGCACGTGGGTTTTATCGCCCTGGTGGTAATGTCCCAGAAGGCGCCGGTGATCATGCGGAGGACGAATATCCTTCAGGTTGCCGGTACGCACTTCTTTTCCGCCGATGATCATGGGAAGATCAACTCCCCCTTTGTTGAGTTCGGCCAGTTTCTGTTTCAACGCCGTTCTTTCGGGCGTTCCCGGAGCGTAGCTCTTAACGGGTTCATTTTTTACTTCAGGTAATTGAAATACTCCTTTAGACATAAGTTAATCAGTTTAAAGCGGTTTTTTATTATTATGAATGAGGCAAATTTACCAAAAAAAGTTTGATGAAGCCGCCTTTCCGGGAAGTTTTCTTTCGATTATTTTATTTTTACCTGACAACGACTGTCATGCTTGCTCCATTAAAAAAAATGTAATTGGCGGAGATAAGATTTTTTTCCGCCGATAAAAGAATAAAATCTTTTTATTACTTTTGTGAAACTTTACAATACTCTTAATAAGGGAACCTCTAAAAACTCCAGAATCGAAGTTTACGGCCGAGGTAAAAGCGGAGTTTACTAAAGTAAATGAGCATTTTGCCGGCGGAGCGTAACGCAGAGCTTGGGGTTTTTATAAATTTCTATAACACTATTACAGAAAACGCATGCAATCAAAGGAAACGCTACCGGTTAATTTTGAAAACACGGAAATCGCTTTTCACGGCCAGTCTAACGCGGGCTTGAGACAGGCTTATCTACTTTTTAAAGTGATGAACAGCCGTATGCTGGTAAATATAGGCAAGCATTTGGTCAATTTTGCTTTTGCCGTTCATTTCCCCGTGAAAGGTATTATACGAAACACTATTTACAAGCATTTCGTCGGCGGAGTGTCTATTGAGGATTGTAGTAAGGCGGTTGCCTGCCTTGCCCGGTGCAACGTTGATTCTATTCTTGATTATGCGCAGGAGGGAGAGGAGTCGGATGATGTTTTTGACGCCACCTGCCGGGAGGTAATACGTACTATTGAGTTTGCCCGCGACCACAAGAACGTTCCGTTCAGCGTATTTAAAATTACAGGGGTGGGACGCTTCGACCTGCTGGCTAAGGTGAGCGAACAACAACCATTGACCGGTGAGGAAAAAGATGAGTTCCGGCGTGTGGAAGAACGGGTAGACGCCATCTTCGGGCGGGGATTTGAACTGGATGTGCCGGTGCTGATCGACGCCGAGGAAACGTGGATTCAACCGGTACTGGATGAAATGGTGATGAAACTCATGGCCCGCTACAATAAAGAGAAAGCCATTGTGCAGAACACTTATCAGATGTATCGCCACGACAGTGTAGAGCGGATCAAACAACACCATCGTATGGCATTGGAGGGAGGATTCAAATTAGGATTGAAGATCGTGCGGGGGGCTTATATGGAAAAAGAACGCAACCGTGCCGCCGAACGGGGCTATCCTTCGCCTATCCAACCCGATAAACCGGCTACAGACCGGGATTTCAACAACATCATCCGGTATTTTATGGATCATCGGGATAGCATCGGCTTTATGGTAGCCACACACAATGAGGAAAGTTCGTTATTGCTGGCTCGTTTGATCGATGAATACAATCTGCCGAGAAACCATCGGGGTATTTACTTTTCGCAACTGTACGGCATGAGCGACCATATCACTTATAATCTTGCCGAAAGCGGATATAATGTAGCGAAATATGTTCCTTACGGCGCTGTGAAGACCATGATGCCTTACTTGTTCCGCCGGGCCGAAGAAAATTCTTCCGTCAAGGGACAAACCAACCGCGAACTGAAAATGATCCGAACGGAAATAAAACGGAGAAAGGCTAATGAGCCTGTGAGTCAATGTAACTAATGTGCTAATGTGACTAATGTGCCAATGTGTCAATGTGTCAATGTGTCAATGTGACTAATGGGGAGAGTAGGGCTGATGAAGCTGTATCAAAATAGAAAACAGGTCTTTGAGAATTGAATATTTGGAATTGTTCTCCGATAGGAGTACGAATACAAAGAGGGTGCAATCACATTTGTGATACACCCTCAGCCCATTTAATGATGAAATCATTAAATCATTACATTATTCACATTGGCACATTATTCACATTGGCCCATTTATTTAACTTCCCAGATATTGGATGAGTTTAGCAGAAATTCCGTGAACGATTTTTTTTGCGTTTTCTTCTGCACCTCTTCGATCTGTTTTTCGTATTCCCTCTCGTAAGTCGGTTCGTTTACATTGCGGATCACTCCCAGCGCCACGGGAAGCCCGTCGGCAATATCCATCAGCGCCAGTTTCATGTGTAGCGTATTGTCTTTGGCAGTAGCGTCGTGTACCAGTACGTTGTCCAATGTGTACCCGTCCTCGCCGATGGTTACGGCTTTGAGGTTCCATCCATCCAGTACGATCCCCTTGTTTTCTTCTTTCCCGAAGATCATTTTCTCCCCGTGGCTCAGGATCACGGTATTGTCTTCTTTCCAGTTGCGGTCGCTGATCCTGTCGTGAATCCCGTCATTGAAGATCACACAATTCTGTAATACTTCCACGACCGAGGTTCCCTGATGTCTGGCGGCTTCCACCATTACGTCCGATTGGCGCTTGATATCCACGTCGATAGTACGGGCAAAGAACGTAGCTCGCGCCCCGAAAGCCAGTTCCGCCGGACGGAAAGGATCTTCCACTGTTCCGTAGGGAGATGATTTGGAGACAAACCCCCTGTCGGAGGTGGGAGAGTATTGTCCTTTTGTAAGGCCGTATATCTTATTATTGAAAAGAAGCACATTAATATCTACATTCCGCCGGATGGCATGGATAAAGTGATTTCCCCCGATAGCGAGTGAGTCGCCGTCGCCGGTAGCTACCCATACGCTTAATTCGGGATTGGCTACTTTCACCCCTGTGGCGATGGCTGCCGCGCGACCGTGGATGCTGTGAAAACCGTAAGTATTCATGTAATAGGGCAGACGCGACGAACAGCCGATTCCGGAGACGACCGCTATCATGTGGGGTTCAATATTCAGTTCCGCCATTGCCTTATGGAGGCTGTTCAGGATGGCGTAATCGCCGCATCCCGGACACCAGCGTACGGCATTTTCGCTTTTATAGTCTTTCGGCTGATATTTCTGGTCTTTTATTTCTGTTGTTTTTATTTCCGTCGCTTCCATTTTACTTTTCCTCCATAATTTTCGTAAATTCTTCTATCAAGGCGCTCACTTTGAAAGGCTGTCCTTCCACCCTGTTGTATTTGTGAATATTATCCAGATCCTGGAATTTCCCGCCCAGGTAAGCGGCAAACTGGCCGTCGTTTTGTTCCGCCACAATCACTTTCTTATATTTCTTCAGCAGATCATACGTGTTGCGGGGAAGGGGGGAGATATGCCTGAAATGAGTATAGGCCACTTTTTTTTCGCTCGCCGAGAGGCGTAGCGACGCTTCCAGCAGGTGCCCGTATGTGCCGCCCCATCCTACGATCAGCGTATCGGCGTTTTTATCTCCCGTAACCTCCTGTTCAGGGATGTAACCGGCAATTTTTTCGATCTTCGCCTTGCGGATATCCACCATCATCTGGTGATTGTCGGGATTCGACGAGATCACGCCGGTAAGACGGTCTTTTTCCAATCCCCCGATACGGTGCATATATCCCGGCGTTCCTGCCGCGCTCCAATACCTTACAAGCGTCTCTTCGTCGCGGAAATAGGGTTTCCACTCATCCGTGTTTCCATTATATTTGTCCTGCACGTAGGGAGGGATGATGTTGGGGTAATCGTTCATATCGGGAATCTTCCATGCCGAAGAACCGTTGGCGATGTAACCGTCGGTAAGCAGAACGACGGGCGTCATGTGCTCCAGGGCAATCTTCGACGCCTCGAAAGCGCTTTCGAAACAGTCGGTAGGCGATGCTGCCGCCATCACTACCAGCGGGCTTTCGCCGTTGCGTCCGTAAAGCGCCTGGTTGAGGTCGCTCTGTTCGCTTTTGGTCGGCATTCCTGTGGAAGGGCCGCTACGCTGCACGTCGATCACCACGAGAGGAAGTTCGGTCATCACGGCCAGTCCCAGCGCTTCGCTCTTGAGCGATAGTCCCGGGCCGGAAGTGGAAGTGGCTGCCAGGCAGCCTGCAAAACTTGCCCCGATGGAGGAAGTGATCCCGGCGATTTCGTCTTCCATTTGCAGGGCTTTCACCCCGAAATCTTTCCGTTTGGAGAGCTCCTGCAGTACGTCGGTGGCAGGGGTAATGGGGTAGGAGCCGAGGAAGAGTTGCACGCCCGCTTTTTCGGCGGCGGCGATCAATCCGTATGCTGTGGCCGTATTTCCGTTGACGTCGGTATAAAAACCTTTGCTCGACTCAATGGGTTCGATGCGGTAAGTGGAGGCGGACAACTCGGTGTTATCGCCGTAGTTGTACCCGTCGGTAAGCGCCTTGATGTTGGCTTTTACCAATACCGGTTTTTTAGAGAATTTTTGTTCGAGCAGCTTGTCCGCAATTTCCAGCGGACGGCTGAAAAGCCGGCATACAATCCCCAGTGCGAACATGTTTTTACTGCGAAGTATGGCTTTGTTCTCCAGTTCCGAGCCTTCCAGAGAGGCTTTTGTAAGGGTAGTGATGTTCACCCCGATAGGCTGCACATAATCTAAGTTGAGTTCTGCAAACGGATCCGGCGTTTGAAAAAGAGCCTTTTCGAGATCTTTCTTTTGGAACGAATCGGAGTCGAACAGCACAACAGACCCTTTTTTCAGAAACTGGGCGTTCACCTTCAGGGCGGCAGGATTCATGGCGACCAGTACATCTGTTTTGTCGCCTGAGTTGTAGACGTCTTTGGCTCCGATCCGCACCTGGAACCCCGACACGCCGTGCAGTGATCCTTGCGGGGCGCGGATTTCAGCGGGAAAATCGGGGAATGTGGCAATTTCATTCCCGAAAATAGCCGATAGCGTTGAAAATAGCGTTCCGGAAAGTTGCATTCCATCCCCTGAATCGCCTGAAAAACGAATGGTTACTTGTTTAATGTCGGTTACGACCGGATTCGTTGGCATAATTTTGTGTGGTTGTTGAATTATTGTATTTTACTGATAGTCATATTGAAACCTAAACTTTCGCATGTATTTATTTGTTATCGGACGACTTGCGGGAAGCTTTAATTAAAATAATTTGCAAAGTAATAAAAGAGTTGCCGAAAAAGCAAATAATTTCGATGGAAACCCTGAAATCTATATCCTTTCGATTCGCGCTCCCAATGCATTCAAACGTTTGTCGATATTTTGGTATCCCCTGTCGATCTGATCAATATTATGGATAGTACTGACGCCGTCGGCGCTCATGGCGGCAATAAGCAGTGAAATTCCGGCGCGTATGTCGGGAGACGTCATCGTCATTCCTTTCAGACGGGAACGATTATCCAGCCCAATGACAACGGCGCGGTGCGGGTCGCACAAAATGATTTGCGCCCCCATATCTATCAGTTTATCCACAAAAAAGAGGCGGCTTTCAAACATTTTCTGATGGATCAACACACTTCCTTTGGCTTTGGTGGCTATTACGAGCATTACGCTCAGTAAATCGGGCGTAAGGCCCGGCCACGGAGCGTCGGCAATAGTGAGGATGGAGCCGTCTATAAAAGATTCGATGGTATAGTTTTCCTGCCGGGGTATGTATAGGTTGTCGGCCCTTTGCTCCACAACGATCCCTAAGCGGCGGAAACTATCGGGAATGATACCGAGATGGGTTGTAGATGTGTTTTTTATGGTGATTTCCGAAGCGGTCATAGCTGCCATACCGATGAAACTGCCGATCTCAATCATGTCGGGCAGCAAACGGTGGCGGCAACCGGAGAGGGAGGAAACTCCGTTTACCGTTAGTCTGTTGGAGCCGATTCCTTCTATCCGGGCGCCCATACGCACGAGCATCCGGCTCAACTGCTCCACATAAGGCTCGCAGGCGGCGTTATAGATAACGGTTTCCCCTTCGGCAAGGACGGCGGCCGTCAGCAGGTTGGCGGTACCGGTAACAGAGGCTTCGTCTAACAGGATATATTGCCCCGACAGTTTTTTTGCAGAGAGGGTAAAGAGTTGTTTTTGTTCATTGAAGATCAGTTCTGCGCCCAGTTTCATGATGCCGTTGAAGTGCGTGTCTAATCGTCGCCGGCCTATTTTGTCGCCGCCCGGTTTGGGCACTACCGCTTCTCCGAATCGCGCCAGAAGAGGCCCTACAATCATGATGGAACCCCGCATTGCAGCGCTTTTCTGCATGAAATCTTTCGATTGGGTGTAGGAGAGATCAATCTTCTCCGCTTTGAAGGAATAGCTCTCCCCGCTCAGTTTTTTTACCTCTACCCCCATGTCCGAGAGTAGCGCGACCAGGTTGTTCACATCCAGTATATCGGGTACGTTTTCTATGATCACTTCTTCTTGAGTGAGCAGGGTGGCGCAAATTACCTGCAACGCTTCGTTTTTGGCTCCCTGCGGTGTGATTTCCCCTTTAAGGCTGCATCCGCCTTCAATGATAAATGACGACATGTTACCGATCTTTTTATTGTTAATAGATACGCACTTCCGGTTCGAGCATTATGCCGAACCGTTGCTGCACTTCCTGTTGTATTTTATGCATAAAATCCGTGATCTCCCGGCCGTTTTCGGTACCGTAGTTCACAATGATGAGCGAATGGCGCTGGTAAACGCCTACCATTCCGTGCCGTTTCCCTTTATACCCGGCTTTATCGATCAGGAAAGCCGCCGAAGTTTTAAATTGCCCTTCTCCCACGTTGTAGATAGGGGCGTCCGGTAGTTTTAGTTGCAGTTGATCTTTCTCACTCTCCGTGAGCACGGGGTTTCCGAAAAAACTTCCGGCATTCGGCAGCAGCGTATAATCGGGCAGTTTCCGGTTACGGATGCTGATAATAGCGTTGCGAACCTGTGCGAGGGTGGGAGAGGGTATCCCTTCCAATTCGCGGCTCAGGTCGATATATTTCTCTTTGTAATGAAATGATTTTTCTAATCTGAAAACTACGGATGTGATCGCATAAAGGCCGGTGCGTTTAAATATACTGTTGCGGTACCCGAATCCGCACTCTTCGTTGGAGAATGCTTTGTTGTTACCCGTCCGGAGTTCTACCGTTTTTACTTTGGCAATCACATCCATCGCCTCCGTGCCGTATGCGCCGATATTCTGCACAGGACTGGCGCCCACTGAACCGGGTATAAGCGACAGGTTTTCGACGCCGGCATAGCCGTTGTCCACACAGTACTTTACAAACCGGTCCCAATCTTCGGCTGCGCCGGCTTCAATTTCCACGAACCGGTCATTCTCCGATAGGATATGTACGCCCTTTATAGCGGGTTTGATGACCAGCCCGTCGAAATCTTTCGTGAAAAACAGGTTAAATCCGGCTCCGAGGATCAATTTCCGTTCATCGGGAAAAGCGTTTATGATTTCCGAGAGTTCTTCCGCCGATTGCGGTTCGCAGAATATTCTTGCTAAGGCTTTCGTCCGGAAAGAGTTGTGCGGTTGCAGTTGTACGTTATATTTGATAATCATTACGAAAAAGATGGACAATTCAACGTGTTTCTATGAGTGAACTGCAAATGTAACCCTAACGAATCGATTTATTTAATGGCTTTTGCCCAGGCGAGGTTGTCGTAGT
>JAISZV010000261.1 GCA_031284475.1 Proteiniphilum sp.
AGATAACCGCCAAACATTACGGAAATAATTTATAGTTGCTATATTTGTACCCGCAATACAATTAATGATCTTATGGAAAACAGAACCATTTTGGATTTACTAAACGAATCAGTAGAAAAATACGGAGATCGCCCCTATCTGTATGAAGCAAGAAAGGGCGTGCAATACACATCCCTTACCTACAAACAAGTACAAGAACAATCCATGCAATTTGCGGCAGGCCTCATGGCGATAGGAATTGAGGCCGGCGACCGTATCGCCCTTATCTCAGAAGGAAAAAACAACTGGGTGATCGGCGAACTGGGTATACTGCACGCCGGGGCAATCAGCGTACCTTTGTCCGTCAAGTTACAAACCGAACAGGATCTGGGTTTCCGGATCAATCACTCAGAGTGTGCGGCAGTGCTGGCGTCGGATCAACAAATTGCGAAGTTGCGCCCAATGAAAGAACTGTTCTCCACCGTGAAGCAATATATATTACTGGATCCGGAAGATCAGCCCGGAGAAGATGAAAGATCGTTTGAATCGGTGCTGGAAGCGGGGAAAAAACTGATGGAGGCCCGCCCGTCCGCTTTAAAAGAGCGGATGGCGACCGTCGCACCCGATTCCCCGGCCAATATATCCTATACATCCGGCACAACCGCCAACCCCAAAGGGATCATACTCACGCACAATAATTATGTATGTAATGCGGAACAGGCAATCGAATGTATTCGGGGCATCCCGCCCCATTTCCGCACCCTGCTGATATTACCTTGGGATCATTCATTCGGCCATACGGCTGGGATTTATGCCTTTATGAAAAGCGGCGCATCCATTGCTTCCGTGGCAATGGGAAAGACGCCTATGGAGGTTTTGCGGAACGTACCCAAAAGCCTGAAAGCCATTAATCCTCATCTCCTGATGAGCGTTCCCGCTCTTGCTTCCAATTTCAGGAAGAATATCGAGGCGGGAATAGAGAAGAAAGGAAAACTCACCGCCCTATTGTTCAAGAAAGCGCTTAAAACCGCTTATGCTTATAATAAAGAAGGATATAACAAAGGAGGAAAAGGACGTTTGATGCTTTCTATTTACGATAAACTGGTCTTCTCTAAGGTACGGCAATCATTTGCCGGCAATATGCAATTCTTCATCGGCGGCGGAGCGCTCCTCGACATAGAACTGCAACGGTTCTTTTACGCCATCGGTATTCCCATGTATCAGGGATATGGATTATCGGAAGCCACGCCCATTATTTCTGCAAACAGTTCGCATGCACACAAGCTGGGATCTTCCGGGAAACCTGTTCCGCACATGGATATAAAGATTGTGGACGACAACCTCAATGAAACGCCGGCAGGCGAAAAGGGGGAGATCATCATCCGTGGCGGAAATGTGATGAAAGGATACTGGAAAAATCCGCAGGCAACAGCGGAGACTATTGTAGACGGATGGCTCAGGACCGGCGATATGGGATATATTGATAAGGATGGCTACCTCTACGTACTCGGACGCACAAAATCGCTGTTGATTAGCGACGACGGTGAAAAATTCTCTCCCGAAGGGATCGAAGAATCAATCGTTTCCACATCGCCATTTATCGACCAGTGTGTGCTTTACAACAATCAGAAGCCCTACACCACGGCGCTTGTCGTGCCGAACGCGGCGGAGTTGAAGAAAGTAAAAGCAGATCCCGAACAGGCCGCACTACTGATTGCGAAGGCTTTGAACGAGTACGGAAAAGGCGGCAAGCACGACGGCTTATTCCCCCACCGTTGGATTCCTTCGGCTTTTGCAGTGATAGAAGAACCTTTCTCTGAACAAAACGGCCTGGTAAATTCCACCATGAAAATCGTGAAACACAAGGTCTATGAAAGATATGCCGAGAGGATCGATTCTCTCTATACGCCCGAAAGAAAACAGGCTGCCTCTGCGGAAAACCTGGCAGCGCTGAAGAGAATAATTAATTAGCATGATTTTTAAAGTGGTATACCGGTTATATGGGTTTACTATAAATAATTAAGGGAAAGCGAATATAAGGCAGGAAAACAGGAAAAGGTGCAAAAAACTTCTTGAAACTTCGAGATTTTTCAAGAATCAAGAAGAATTTATAGTTGTTTCTCCCCTTTCAATAATTGTGATTCCCTCTTCCGTCAATCCGCAGCGGCATCAACTCAACTGTAACCTTAACCTGCGAAATGAACTAAAAAACAGCAAGAAGATATACTTTTTCGATAATGGGTTCCGCAATGCCATCTAGCAGATTTCTCTTTAACCGAAAGTCGTTCCGACATTGGCGCGCTTTGGGAAAACTATTCCGGTAGTGCTTTTTCTCTTGTTACGCCTAATAACATGGAAGAATTTTTATTGTGACAGCAATTTTAGAGTGGACACATATTATATTGTTGGGGCAAGTTATAAAGCAAGCCCGGCAAGAACGCAACCTGACACAAGAACAGTTAGGCGAGCTTGTTGGCGTACAAAAACTCAAATCTCATTAGCAATGCCACTCACAGGTCACTTAACTTTTTATTTTCTACAACTCCTGACTTCGCCATTATGTCACCCAAATCAAGTAAGGTTGGTATTTTTTGAATAAAGCCTACTTTATATCTACAATTCTATGACAAATCCGAAAATATACCATATTTTGCAGATTCAATTCCAAATTTATTGTATTTTTGCCGTATAGTAAAGTTGTTATGATACATAGGATATTAGAAAATACGGTTCGGGATAAGTTGAACACAGGTAAAGCAATCATATTAATGGGA
>JAISZV010000314.1 GCA_031284475.1 Proteiniphilum sp.
CTGATTTGCCATTTTATTATTGTTTCTTTGGTTATTCTTAAGATATGGGTATTTCGGTCAGCAAAAGTAGTTGATTTATATATATAAACGAAATTTGGTGGCATCTTTTTTCTTTTGCCGTCCCGGAACCGCGAAAATCTTGCTACTTTTGCACCATTGGAATCAAGGGGTTTTATATGATATTAAAGCGTATATCCATACTCAATTACAAAAACCTGGAAGAAGTAGACTTGGGCTTTTCCGGTAAGTTGAACTGTTTCTTCGGGCAGAACGGCATGGGCAAGACGAATTTGCTGGATGCTATTTACTTCCTGTCATTTTGTAAGAGTGCGGGAAACCCTGTCGATTCCCAACATATTCGCCATGACCGGGAGTTTTTCGTGATACAGGGATTCTATGAAACGGCGGATGGAACGCCGGAGAATATCTACTGTGGAATGAAACGCCGGCAGAAGAAGCAATTCATGAGGAACAAAAAGGAATATACCCGTTTGTCGGATCATATCGGTTTCATCCCCTTGGTCATGGTTTCACCGGCGGATTCGGAATTGATATCGGGAGGAAGCGATGAACGCCGTAAATTCATGGATGTTGTTATTTCCCAATATGATAAGGAATACCTGGACGCCTTGATCCGATACAATAAGGCCTTGCAGCAACGGAATGCACTGCTTAAAAGCGAACAACCCGTTGAAGAAGAACTGTTTCTGGTCTGGGAAGAGATGATGGCGCAAGCCGGTGAAATTGTATTTCGTAAACGGGAAGCGTTCATCCGTGAGTTTATCCCCATATTCCGGAATTTCTATTCTTTTATTTCTTCGGATAAGGAACAGGTAGGGCTGGTTTACGAATCGCACGCACGCGATGCGTCCCTGTTGGAGGTGTTGAAAGAGAGCCGTATAAAGGATAAGATACTGGGGTTTTCGTTGCGTGGTATTCATAAGGATGAATTGAATATGCTGTTGGGAGACTTTCCGATTAAGAAAGAGGGTTCTCAGGGGCAGAATAAAACATATCTGGTAGCATTGAAGCTGGCTCAGTTTGATTTTCTGAAACGGACAGGCCTGGCTGTGCCATTGCTCTTGCTGGACGATATATTTGATAAACTGGATGCTTCGCGGGTGGAGCAGATCGTTAAACTGGTTGCCGGCGAAAGTTTCGGGCAGATCTTTATTACGGATACGAACCGTGAACATCTGGATCGTATGTTATATAAGGCGGGAAGTGATTACAGGGTATTTGAAGTTGTGCAGGGACAGATCAGTGAAATGAAGGAGGGAAGCAATGAAACGGCATAATGCGGAACCCATAGGGCAACTGATCCGTAAATATCTCCGTCAGGAAAGCCTGGAAGGACCACTGAACGAACGGAGATTGCTGGATTCCTGGGGGACGCTTATGGGAACGCCCATTACCGCTTATACCACGCAATTGTATATCCGCAACCAGACTTTATATGTCCACTTATCTTCTGCAGCGCTCCGGCAAGAACTACTTATGGGCAAGAGCCTGATCATCCGTAAGCTGAACGAACATGTAGGCGCAACGGTGATTGTCAATATCGTTTTCTGTTGAAAGAGAAAGAAATCTCAGTTCCTTATTGTTTTTGCTTTAATAACCGGTTCGTCAAGTATTTCCGTACCGGTATATCGTAGAACTTCAGACAGATATAGGCTAAGATAATGCTTCCTATAACAACTGCCGCCGCACCGGGCAATGATTCCTGAAAGGTGAGATTCTCATTTTTTACCCAAGCATAGTACAGATAGATAAAAGGGTAATGTACCATATACAAAGGATAAGAAATGTCTCCTAAAAACTTGCATATCCGGGTTGTGTACTTATCGGTGTTTTTCCCCGAGGCCCCCAGATAGACAAGGAACGGGAAAAGCGCAAGGCAACATACCGTATCGTACAACCCGTTCATCCATAAATGTTCGGCCCCGCCTATACGTGGTATAGCCAAAAGGGCGACGACAGATAAACTGCATATCCAGAAAGCGCCCTTTATCTTAACGGGCTTGAATATACGGGAAAGAAGCAGTCCGGCGGAAAAAGAGAACGCCAACCGCAAGGATCCTGCGGTAAATTCTGTCCCGGTCAGTGAAAATCCGGCGCACACATCACCCAACGGCCCCCATATCGCAAAGGATGCCAAGCCGCATCCGGCAACAAAAGTCACCCATACAAGAGCCCGGGTAGAAAACTTACGAATGAACAATACATAGAGAACATTACCGATATACTCAAAGAATAAGGACCAACTCGGCCCATTCAACGGAAACATTTCTCCCAAACCCCGGATCTCGGTTCCCGGAGTAGCCGGGATCAATAATGCGTTGAGAAATGTAGCGATAAACAAAGTCAGGATCGTCACTTTCGATACATCCCATACGGAGCAACCTTGCAGGTAGAACATGATCGCCCCTATGACAGCTCCTGCCACAACCATCGGATGCAGGCGTATAATCCTGCGTTTGATGAATTCTTTTGTTTTCATCGTTCCCCAACGGTCGTCGTAAGCGTAGCCTACAACAAATCCCGACAGGATAAAGAAAAAATCGACCGCTAAATAACCATGATTGATACGCTGATCCAAATGGCTGGTCGCAAAAGCCTCGAATATGTGGAAACACAGCACTGTGATAGCCGCCACTCCACGCAATCCGTCAAGAATATTGTAATGCGGTTTTGTATCGGCAAATGCACCGCCGGTGTGATATTGGTTTTTTAGCATAAATAACTCTCCTCCAACTTCTTTAAC
>JAISZV010000345.1 GCA_031284475.1 Proteiniphilum sp.
GAAAACGGGTAAGGTTACCGGGTAGTATATACTTGCCCTGGCGGTCTGCCGCTTCCTGAAAGCCGGCAAACAGCATCAGGTTTTGGGAGACTGTCTCCCTTTGGATAACATTCCAGTTCACGTTCAAATCGATATTATTGGTTATCTGGGTAAAATTCAATGTATCGAGATTGTCGTAGGGAGTCAGTTCGTTTATATAATCGAATTGCGATTTTATGTTCCGGTGTCCCTGGAATGTAGACGCCGAAAATGACGCATTCAGTTTCTCCGTAGGATTAAACGAGAAGTTCACGGAACCTACCATTCTTGTATTTTTCTCATGTTTCTCCCCGTCCAGATCATCTTTCTGCACGCCTCCGCTCAACGCGATATTTGCCTTGTCGTTGAACAGGGGACGCGCATAATTAAGGGTTACATTCTCGTAATCGTTGTTGAAGTAATAAGCGCCTAATGTTTCATATTGCGGGCTGATACGTTCATATCCCACGCCAATCATATTTTTATGGAAAGTGTACGTCAGGTTTGCCTTGATCGCATCGTAAAAGGATGTTGACTCCCGCCGGTCAAACAGTTTTTTGATAAGACCGCCCTGTTCTACCGCGGCGGAACGCATATCCCTCGTGAGGACGCTTACCGCATACTCGGCCGACAACGTGAGGCCCCGGATAATGCTGATCCCCCCTTCTATGCTCATCGCCGCATTGCGTTTGGGAAATATGCCCAAACTGTCCGACACAAAAGAGATATTCTCCATTCTGTCTTTCGCGGCAAAGACCGTTCCCCCCATAAAGAACCGGTTCCCGTTGTAGCGGGTTTTTACTCCATATCCGTAGCGGTTGTAGGTAGGCATCAGGTTGGGGATTTCAGGATTATAATCCACCCGTTTCAACATGCGACCACCCATTGCTGAGAATTGCCATCTTCCGGGCGTTAGTTCCACGCCGGCGCCCGTAAATTGATGCCCGTTGAGCGTATACGGTGAAAACGACATGGAGACGTCGCCGATATGGGTTCTAATCCACTTGTAAGAGGGATGCAGGCTTAACCTGTTGGGGAGCGACGGGTAGGCGAATTTAGCGCCGTAGTTGTTCAGGTTGAACGACAGGGGAATGCTCAACAGTTCATAGAACAACAGGTTCACATTCCCATTGAGTTGGTACGTGAACGGTTGCCTTCCTGTAATCTCGTTGGAGTTGAACAAAGTGGCGTTGGACGATATGCCTCCGTTGATCCGCACTTTCTTTTTGCCCTTAAAGCCGGTGAAGTCCTCCATATTTATGCTCTGCGAAAAACCGCCTGCCGTGATAATACTACATAGCCACAAAAAGAATAATCTCAATAATGTTCTGTTCTTTTGCATCATCCTGTTACTATCAATTTATCCCGTTACTCTTCCGGTCTTTTTTCTATTTTCAGGTCGGCAACCACGTGTGAAGCCGCTCCGTTCCGTACAAATTCTTTCAGGCAGATAATTCCTCTCCTGCCGTCTTCCGTTTTGAATAGCGCAAAGACCGGCTGGTTGTTCATTCCGAAGTATTCGTTGTCTCCTCCTTTCCATACAATAAACTTATCCATATCGGAAGCCTTTTTGATATTCTCAAAAGTCTGTTCCGATAGCTCGATTCCATATTTTGCCGGAATGTTCACTACCGTTGTTTGCGTAGCGCCGGGGATCACAGGAAAGGCCGAATCTCTCGCAAGGTGGGGCGAAAGGAAATAGCTATAATCGAAAGAAGAGTTCAGGGCAAAGAATCCGATATCTATCCCCTTGCCTATTTCTTCAGCGTTTATTTCGCCGGATACCAATACTTTTTGCTGTTTTGCAGAAAAGAAACTGCCAATCGTATTTTTTGCTTCACTAATACCGAATCTCAAACCGGTAAAAGAGAAAATCCCCGAATTATCTTTGATGACGATCTCCCTGTTCACCGTTAGTTTCTCCTTGAGGTTATCGGCAATGAGGGTGACGGTATAAGTTCCCGGATTTTCAAACCGGATGTTTGTGCCTGATTCCGCCGTCGGAGTGTGCACGGTTGCTCCCTCGCAAATCCATTGATAGGTCAATCCGTTTGTAGTGAGGTTGCGTACATCGAGCGTAAGCGGGGCTTCCATGTCGGCGTCAACGGTAGAGGGAGAGAATGAGAAACCTGCGACCATCCCGGGCTGCAAGGTGAATGTTTTACTTGTTTCAAAATATTTGCTTCCATTGAAAACTTTTAGATGGACTTCATAAGAACCCTCTTCCGGATATTTGACTATTCCCGGTTCAATCAGAGTAGAAGATGATGGAACGCCGCCCTCAAAAGACCATTCATAAGAGGTCGCCCCGCGGGTTTTATTGATGATATTTACATCCGCAGGGGCAAAATCATTGATAAGCACGTCCACCTCAAAATCGATGGTAACGGCAGAATCCACACGTACGGCAATTTCCTTGACGCTTTCTTCTACCACGTTCCATGCCCGTAGCCGGATGAGGTGCTCTCCCGGTGTAACGAACCTGACCGCTTCCGGATTTTTCTCGTCCGATCTGTCGGGAATGCCGCCCTCAAAAGTCCATTCATAAAAATCGGTTCCGGTACTCAGGTTTTTCACCTCTACGGTTACCGGTGAAGTCCGGTTCTCGTCTTTCAACTCAAAACCGAAATCCACATTGAGGGGCAGGGGTGTTTCCTTCAGACAGGAAACACCCGCGCTACATAAAAACAATATGACTACGGCCCGGTAAACCGCTATTCTCCGTTGCATGGGATGTTATTTTTTATTTTACACAACCGGCCAGCTCATTGACAAATGTAATCAGACTCTCTTTTGTGGGCTCAAATTCTTTTGCCTTTACCCGTGCGAGCAGATCGGGACAAACTTCGCCGAAAAACGTCTCGGACGCCTTGCCGGCCCTCAGGATGGTTCTATAAGATTGAACTTTGTCCTCTTCGTGGCTTTTTACATAATATGACTCCATTGATACAATAGCAGGATCGTAATATGCGGTACAACTCCCGCTCTTGTGGACTACTTCCATAAAATAGTCGCTGCCGATATTTCCCGACAGTGCGCCTAAAACTTTGATTGCTGCTGATGCGGCTATGGTTACCGGTTCAAAGCGTTTATCGCCTGCTACAATGTATGACACGTCTTTAGGTTTTAAAGCCCTGGACTTGGCTCCTTCGGGATTTACCCTCACCAGTTTGGCTATGTCCATATCCAGTATCTGGGTGCTCGTGAGTTCGATAAACTTCATATTGATCTTGCCTTCGATCTTTTCACCGTTTTTTGTGACAACATATCCCGGCGCATCTTTTACGTTATGGGCTTCCAGTTCCTGCCGCCATGCTTCGTTTTGCAGTTGTAGCTCTTGCTGTTTAGCCAATTCCAGTGCCTGCTTTTCCATATTTCTGAGATCGTCAACCGTATATACCGGTAAGATGCCGACTTCCAATTCATCTTTAGTTGAATATAAATGATTCGTTTCAGTTGCTATCGGATATGTGTTGATGAACGTTAGATGCGGAGTAGAAGCCTGACCCAGCGAGGCTGCGCGGAAATGCTTGTACGCTTCTTCGGCGTCGCCTCCCAGTAAATAAGCCAGGGACGAGTTATATGCATACAATTGTTTACTGTCTTTTGAAGAACTTTCGGTATAGTTCGACGCAAAATACCCGCCGAGTTCCATCAGTCTGCTCCTTACGTCGTCATTCAACGGCCCCTGGAAAACTTCGTTAACTGCGGCCTTCAGCTTGTCAATCTCCCCGTTTAGCTCCTCATATTGGGCTTTCTCCTTCTTGTTTACCTCCAACACCACCGGTGCGAACATTATTTTCGGATAACCATATCCGTTTGTTATTACCCGTTTGGCTTGATCGATAAATACACAGTATGCATTATACTCAATACGGGTAAGATAGTCGTGTATTTTTTCATCTACCTCCTTGGCGGGATCTTTTGACATGAAACCTGTTACCGGACTATTGGCCACGGATGCGTCAACGGTCAGGAATTGGGGATGCACGGCGACGGTCATCACATTCTCGTCGCTGCTCAATTCAAAGATTTTCACAACCTTTCCATCCTTATCCGATACGTGTAAAGCACAGGGGAAAGTATAGCTGAACTCTACTACCTTTCCTCCTGCCGGATGATCTACGGGCTCTCCTTTTTCAATATTCCCGATGCCGGGTGTGACAAAGGTGAACGTGAAATCGGGCGTCTCTCCTTTCTTTGCCTTTTTTGCTTTCATTTGTTGCGGGTATGTGTTCACAGACTTCATTCCCGACCCGATGGACACTGCATCCTTATCCCAATACTGAAGTTTTTCGGGAAAGTCAAGGGCAAAGGTCTGGGTTTCGCTTAAGGGGGAAATTGCCCCGTACAGCGTTTTCGATTCCGACGCTTTCTCGCTTGAAGGCTTGGTCTGGGCATAAGCCGCCGTTTGCGCCAAACACAGCAGCATGGCTGCGAACAGAAAGCCTGTTTTTATGTTCCGTAATTCGTTTGTTCTCTGCAAAGCCCACACGTTGTTGGCGCTTTGCTCTCTTTTGATTGCTTTTTTCATCGTCTATTTTTTTTAAGTTATTCCACACTAAACAAATAACGAAAATCTCACCGGGCAATCCCGTTTTATCCGCTCAAGATTCCGTGTTCTGTTCGTCCTTTTTGGTTGTTTTATGCGAACGGATTTTGTTAAACCGCTCAACCAACTCATTGAGTTCTTTTACAAACGGAAGATACTCCGTTTCTCCTTCGATGAGCGCCTGCGCTTCTACTCTGGCAACCATGTCGCGATAGGCGGCGTCGGTTTCGCGACGTACATTTGTCATCCGTTCCTGCGGTTTGGCGGCTTTTTCGGTATTGCGCAGGGCGAGCAATTCCGCCACGCTTTCGCTTGTCGTCCTGATTTCCGTTATCCATTCATGCAGTCCGCCGATGAGAGCGACTTTCTCGGCGTATGCGCCGTCGAGTTCCTGCAACAGATTGGTTACGGCAGCCAGTTCTTCATCATAACTTTTACGGATGATGGTTCCGTACGTTTTCGTCAGATTTTTCAGGCTCAGCGCGGCGTCGGCTACCTCCGGCCTGAAATGGTGCAGCGCGTTCCGCACCGTTTCTCCAAAACCGACTACCGCCCTGTCGAGCCGTTGGTCGGCGTCGGCGATTTTTGCGGAATAATCGCTTTTACGGATATAATCAACCACTTCATCTTCTTTCGCAAACAGACGTTGCAAAAGTCCAAACAAATCACCCAGTTTTTCGACAATCAAAGGAAACTTGACTGCCAACGCTATTACAGCGGCAAAAAACTGATAATGCGCCTCGTTGCGCAAACTTTCCAAATGCATTCGATTAATCTTCATAACATATAAATTTATAAAATGAACAGTATTCTGTTTTTACATTTTGAACTTTCACGAATGTTTCCCGAACAATTCAGCGTTCATTTAACTAATGCTTGAACGTTTCCCAAACACTTCGGCATTCATTCAACTAACACTTGAACGTTTCCCTCAACACTTCGGCATTCATTCAACTAACACTTGAACGTTTCCCTCAACAGTTCAGCGTTCATTCAACTAATGCTTGAACGTTTCCCAAACACTTCGGCATTCAT
>JAISZV010000020.1 GCA_031284475.1 Proteiniphilum sp.
CGGGCGGGTCGTTTTTGTGTCGCAAGGCGATACCATAGGCTTGGGAGAGCAGATGCTGCAAACAATACATAAATTATAAAAAAGGCTAAGGGGGGGGGAAGCTGTTCGTCCAGTCATCCAGTCATCCATTTTTTAAATTCAGCAGCCCTGTTTTTACTTACATACACCCTCTCCGGCATACCGACGGAGAGGGTAACCAATAAGCGGGAATCAAACCACACCGTAATGTTCTCCACGGCATGACGTGCGATAATAAACTGTTTGTTTGCTCTGAAAAACATGCGCGGATTCAAGTTTTGGGTGATAATATCCAATGATTTATTAAAGGATATGCTTTGCCCGCTCATCAGAAAAATCTGTGTCTTTTCGTTGTTTGTATAAAAGCAGGCTATCTCCAATAAACGGACAGGGAGTAGTTTATCGTTGAAAGGGACCAGCATAATGTCGGCATAATGAGGGCTGATCATCTTTGTTAGCTGAGAAAAATAAGAGATTAGTTTTTGCCATGTTATAAGCTTATTAAATTTACCCAATGCACGTCTGACATCTTCTCCTCCGACAGGTTTCAGCAGGTAATCAATACTGTTTACCTGAAACGCTTTCACGGCGTATTTTTCGTATGCTGTGGTAATGATAATTGGCGTTTCTATCTCCAGAGAGTGGAATATATTGAAAGATAAACCATCGGGCAGATGAATATCCATAAATATCAAATCAGGTACTGGATTGGACTCAAACCATTCAATTGTTTGTCTCACACTATGCGTATTTCCTACAATACAAATGTCAGGATTAATATTTTGAAGAATATATTTCAGTTTTTCAAAGGCAAGGGTGTCATGCTCTATTACCAGTACATTCATAAACCAACTTATCTGAGCTTAGATTACATTTTTCATACTTTGAGAGTGAGACATGCGGTAAAGGTATTAATTTATCTTACAACAATCGCCGGATATTTTTTCGTTTTAACCTACGTTTTTTTCGTTTTCACAGAAATATCATTCAATAGCTGGTGAATTAATAATAATATTGCCGCGTTTTTTATAACAAAAAATAGGAAAAATATGGCTGTAGGCTTCTTTTTTGTACGTGATGTATCAGGAAGAAGCGCCAGCCATATAGTGTAGAATAAGCGATGCCGTATGTCGCGAATTTTGTCTAAGTTTGTAGCCTGAAATAGATAAACGAATCAAATGTATTGGGATTGGAAAGAACCTTTTAGCGTAGTGTCGGAAGTGGCCGACGAAATGGGAGTAGAGGCGTATGTGATTGGAGGCTATGTGCGCGACTTTTTTTTGAACCGCCCTTCCGAAGATATAGACATCGTAGCCATCGGGAAGGGAATTGAACTGGCGCAGATGGTTGCAAAAAAAATAAAAAGAGGTGCGAAACTGACGGTTTTCAAAAACTTCGGTACAGCGCAGGTGAAAACCAAAGATTGGGAACTGGAGTTCGTTGGCGCCCGAAAAGAATCCTACACGCACGACAGCCGCAAACCAATCGTAGAAAACGGAACGCTGGAAGATGACCAGAACCGTCGTGATTTTACTATCAACGCCATCGCTTTTTGTCTCAACCGCGAACGTTACGGCGAATTAACAGACCCTTTTGACGGCGTACGTGATATAGAAAACCAAATAATACGCACCCCTCTCAATCCGGATATTACATTCAGCGACGATCCCTTACGCATGATGCGTGCCATCCGTTTTGCTGCCCAACTGGGTTTTTTTATAGAAGCCGAAACCTTTGAGGCTATCGAACGAAACAAGGAGCGCATCTCGATCATCTCGAACGAACGGATTGTGGACGAACTGAATAAAATCATCCTCTCGCCCCGCCCCTCGATCGGATTCGAACTGCTTGATTTGTCGGGACTCTTGCCCCTGATCTTTCCCGAACTCAGCGCCCTGAAAGGAGTAGAGACCAGGGAAGGTATCGGACATAAAGATAATTTTGCACATACGCTGATGGTGCTCGACCGCCTCAGCCGCCATACGGATAACCTCTGGCTCCGCTGGAGCGCCCTTTTACACGACATAGCTAAGCCCGCTACCAAACGCTGGGATAACCGTCTGGGCTGGACATTCCATAATCATAACTTCATAGGCGAGCGAATGATGCCCGGCATCTTCCGCAAGATGAAACTGCCGATGAACGAAAAAATGAAGTATGTTCAAAAAATGGTAAACCTCCACATGCGCCCCATCGCTCTGTCGGACGAAGAAGTGACCGACTCTGCCATTCGCCGCTTGTTGTTCGATGCCGGCGACGATATTGACGATTTAATGATGCTCTGTGAAGCCGATATTACGAGCAAAAACCCGGAAAAGGTAAAGCGTTTTCTGAATAATTTTCGCCTGGTACGCGAGAAGCTTTCTGAGATAGAAGAGAAAGACAGGGTACGCAATTTTCAGCCCCCTGTTTCCGGTGAAGAAATTATGAAAACATTCAACCTCCCTCCCTCCCGTCCCGTAGGCGTATTGAAAGAGGCCATAAAGAATGCCATCCTCGACGGCCTGATTCCTAATGAGTACGAAGCAGCCCGCACCTTCATGTTTCAGAAAGCTAAGCAGATGGGGTTGTCTGTGTGCTGTCCAGGCGAACAACCGAGCTGATGCCTTTTGTATTTTTTATCTTTCCGATCAACTGAGCCAGTGAATTGGAGTCTTTTACCAGTACGCCGAAATTACCCTGAAAGAAGCCGTCCACAGTGTCGATAGTGAATGAACGCAGGGCTACTCCTTTTTCTTTCCCGATAACAGACGTGATGTTGGTCACGATCGTGATATCGTCGCGTCCGCTCACCAGAAGGTTGACAATGTAGTCGTTGGCACCCTTTCCGCTCCAGCGGGCATCCACAATGCGGTATCTGAAACGCGAGCGCATCTCCGGCTCATTGGGGCAGTTCTTCCGGTGTATTTTTATTCCCTGTGTAGAAACAAAAGCAAAGATGTCGTCGCCAAAGATAGGATTGCAGCATTTGGCCAGCTTGTAGTCTATTCCCGTCAGATTCTTATCAATAACCAATACGTCCTGCTGGGTGGCTATTTCTTCGGCTTCTGTAGTGACAACAAAGTTTTCAGCGCTACGCACTTCACCGGATTCACTGGCTTCCTTCTCCTTCCGTTCCAGCTCCAGATAATCTTCAATCACCTGATTGGGATCAAGGCGTTCGTCGGAAATGTCCAAATAGAAGTCGGTTACTGTCTTATAGCCTTTCTTTTTAATATAGCGCATCAAGAGACTTTCGTCAGGTTCTATTTTCCGGTTTTTGAAGCGGCGTTGCAGCATTTCTTTGGCATAGTCGGCACTTTTGGCAGCCTCTTCGCGTAGGGCCTGTTTAATCTTGATGCGGGCTTTGGAGGTTGCGACAAAAGACAGCCACCCCCGTTTGGGCGACTGGGTGGGCGAGGTTTGCACCATCACGGTATCCCCGTTGTTCAGGATGTGGCGTATCGGCACATTTTTTTCGTTTACTTTTGCCGATACGCATTTGCTTCCCAATCCGGTATGAACGGCAAAAGCAAAGTCGAGCACCGTAGCTCCTTTCGGCAGTTTGATTAGCTTCCCCTGGGGTGTAAATACGTATATCTCATCCTTGTAAAGGTCCATCCTGAAATTCTGCATTAAATCGTGGGGATTGATTTCCTTTGACTCCAACGCCATACGTACATTGGTCAGAAACTCGTCGAGCCCGGTTTCCTCTTTTACTCCCTTATATTTCCAATGGGCAGCCAGTCCCCGCTCGGCAATTTCGTCCATGCGCCGTGTGCGTATCTGCACTTCCACCCACCGGTTCTGCGGCCCCATAACCGTTGTATGCAGGCTTTCGTATCCATTGCTTTTGGGGATGGATATCCAGTCTTTCATCCGTTTGGGATTAGGTTGATACATATTGGTGATGACGGAGAATGCTCTCCAGCACTCCGAACGTTCTTTTTCCACCGAATCGAAGGACCTGTCCAGAATGACCCGGATAGCGAACAAATCGTATATATTTTCAAACTCAATATGCTGCTTTTTCAGTTTATTATAGATGGAGTGGATAGATTTGGTGCGCCCTTTGATATCAAAAGTAAAACCTTCTTCCTGCAATTTTTTCTTTACCGGGTCGATGAACTCTGCAATATAGGCTTCGCGTGAGCGCTTGGTTTCGCTCAGTTTATTTTTGATAAAGCTAAACTGTTCCGGCTCCGTGTATTTGAGCGAGAGGTCTTCCAATTCCCCTTTGATGGCGTAAAGCCCCAGCCTGTGAGCAAGGGGAGCATACAGGTAAGAAGCCTCATGGGCCAGATGTTCACGATCCTTGGGATTGACTAAATGTTTGCCTGCACGCATCATATAAAGCCGGTCGGCAATCATCAGGAGGATCACTCTGACATCTTCGGCAAAAGAGAAAAGGAGCCGGTGGAAATTTTCGGAATCAATCGCCGTGTTACGCGCATACAAATCGGATGTTTTCAGCAGGCGGGAGATGATCCGGGCAATGTCGGCATCGAATAGTTTCTCTATTTCTTCCATCGAAATCAATTGCTTCAACGCGGGGCGATACAACAGGAGTGCCATGACGGGCGTGCGTTTCAGCCCGATCTCGCAAGCAGCAATCAGCGCCGTGTCGAGGTTGCGTAGCAGTCCATTTATCCCGTTTTTATCCCGCCCGTAACAATCCTGGGCAATCACCCGCCGCATCAGTTCCCGCATTTTGCGGATATCATTCTTTTCCGAAAAATTATATACTGTGCGAAGCAATTGCCTGTATTTAGAGAAAAACAACTGTTTTTCTTCCGGTGTAAAAAAAGCTTCCGTATGCATTGTTTTTGTTTTTTACTGTTTGTTTTCAAAAATGAACCTCACGTTTTAGAAACCGTTTAAATCTCTAGTGCGAATTTTTTGCAAGAAAAGCGGGAGGAATGTACGAATATTATCCGGATTCCAAGTATTTTCTCTGTAACAAATGAACTGTTTTTTTTAACACTCTTGCGAAAAAGTTGCAAAGCCCCAAACGACCGAATTGGCTCTTGCACAAGAAGCGGGAGAGCCACCAGCGGCATAATTCCTTTGTTTCCGGAGAGAACCAAGCACATCATAGGTGAAGTTTTCGCGGATTGAGAAAGGGCCAGTCACGTCGTGAGTGAAGCTTTCGCGAAATGAGAAAAGGCCAGTC
>JAISZV010000200.1 GCA_031284475.1 Proteiniphilum sp.
CTGAATCGTGTTTACATTGAAGATGTGAAGCAATCCGAAAGATAAAGTCAGAAAATAAAAATATGTGCGGTAATGTTTGTGGATAAAATCACTTATTCTTGCAAAAACAATGTTGCTAATTATACAATAAAGCGACAATGAAACAATAATAAAGATTATAATCTTCAAGTAATTATGGAAGAAAACGGTATTATAAGTTTTTCCGCCCAGAGAAATATACAAAATCAAAATACCCGAAACAAATACAAAATATTTTTTCGGCACAAGCGGCAGTCTGAAAGTCAGCTCTTCTACGAGCGGCGCAATGGTAAAAGCACAAATCGCAATTACAGGGCTGTGTTTAAAGAGTATATCTTTTGTTTCAGTTAATTGATGTAATATGGAATGAAAATGAAATATATGAACGAGCAGTAAATCCAATGCCGCTAGAAACAACATTACGCCGATTATAACTGCATAACACACTAAAACAGTATTAGGTAAATTTTTTGCAATTTCCTCTATTTATCCGCAACTTGTTGTCTTGATAATAAGGATGCTTAAAAAATAAAAGAATTTTGTTTTGTTCTGCGGGTTCAAGTTCACTAATGCCCATAGCGTTCAAATCTAATGTCTTGTTTATTTCAATTTTACAAATTTATAAATTATTGCAATATTGCAAAAGACTTTCTGATGAAGAAAGGAAGAAAGCGTTCTATATTTCGCGAATACTCAAAAATTAGTATCATCTTTGTATCCAACAAATGAAAAGGTATGATTGTAACTTTTGAAATGGAACTCGCGTTTTATCATGTTCACTGAAGTGAGTCGTTTTCTGCGCTCAACACAGTAAAAACAAGTTTTTCCCCTGTATTTGCTTATCGAAAACGTTCTTGTGTGAGAACGATTATCATGTTCGTTTCAAATTTGAATCCGCTTGTAAGTTTATCACAAAAAGCAGAATAGGTAAAATTTTATATGTTTTATATCGCCGACCTTCATCTTCACTCCCACTATTCGCGGGCTACCGGCAAGGAACTGAATCTTGAATCGCTTTTCCGGTGGGCGCGTATCAAGGGTCTCAACGTGGTAGGTACGGGAGACTTTACGCATCCCCTCTGGTTTAAAGAGATAAAAGAAAAACTGGAGCCGGACGGAACAGGTTTGTTCCGCCTGAAAAATCCCCCGGAAAAAGAGGTCGACGGATTCAAATGCAAGGACATTGACGTACGGTTTTGCCTTACCTCCGAGATAAGTTCCATTTACAAGCAGGGGGATAAGGTATATAAAAACCACAACTGTGTGTATGCCCCCGATTTTGAAACAGTCGCCCGCATTAATGCGAAGTTGGCGCAAATAGGGAACCTGGAAGCAGACGGGAGGCCCATATTGAGGTTGCCTGCGCGCGACCTGCTGGAAATTGTGCTGGAAACGTCCGGAGACGCCCATCTTATCCCCGCCCACATCTGGACTCCGTGGTTCTCCCTCTTCGGCTCAAAATCGGGTTCCGATACAATAGAAGAATGTTTCGGCGATTTATCCCGACATATCTTTGCCCTCGAAACCGGTTTATCTTCCGACCCGGAGATGAACCGGCGGTTGAGCATGCTTGATAAATATACGCTCGTATCCAATTCAGACGCCCATTCTCCGCAAAAACTGGGACGTGAAGCCAATTTGTTCGATACGGAACAAAGCTATTACGCCTTGTTTGATGCGCTCAAAACACGGAAAGGATTCCTTGGCACTTATGAGTTTTTTCCCGAAGAAGGCAAATACCACTTGGATGGACACCGTAAGTGCAACGTTTGCTTTGAGCCGGAAGAAAGTATCCGCTACAAGAATATTTGTCCGGAATGCGGACGGCCGCTCACGATAGGCGTCTTGCACCGCGTCTTTGAATTGTCAGACCGCAGTCAGCCACAGCAGCCCGAAGGGGCTCCGCCTTTCCATTATATTATCCCCTTGCCCGAAATGCTTGCCGAAATTAAAAACGCTTCCTCTTCCGGCAACGTGGTGAACCGCTTTTTTCGGCAGGCCATATCTTCGTTCGGTAACGAATTTACTTTGTTGATGGAGGTTCCGGTCGAAGACGTCAAAAAACAGGCAGGCGTGTTGCTGGCGGAAGCCATTAAACGGATGCGTGCGCGGGAAGTACATCCCCAGGGCGGGTATGACGGAGAGTACGGCGTCATTAAAATTTTTAAAGAAGGGGAAATCGAACGGCTTACCGTAACCTGAGCAGTTGCGCTTACAAAGCCCCCATCGCTTTCAATTCCTTTTCCAGGTCTACGCCATCGGTAAAACGGATCGTTTGAAAGCCCAATTGTTGCGACGTCTCAATATTAACGCAATTATCATCGATAAACAGGGATTCCTCCGCTTTTATCCCGTAGCGTTTCAACAGGATACGGTAGAGTTGCGGGCCGGGTTTTACTGTTTTCTCCGCGCCCGAAACAACAATCCCATCCAGGTCGTTAAAAAAATCGTAGCGAGCCATGGCGACCGGAATCGTTTCGGCCGACCAGTTGGTAAGGCCATACACGTTATATCTTTCCTTCAGCGGTTTGATCAATTTCACATTTTCTTCAATCGTTCCCCCCAGCATTTTATCCCACCGGCCGTAATACATGGCTATCTCTTCACGGTATTCGGGATGCTCTTCCTGCAAAATACGGGTAGCCTCCGCCAGAGGACGCCCCGCATCCTGCAACAGATTCCAGTCGTAACGGCACACATGTTCCAGGAAATAGTTCATCTCTTCTTCCTTTTTGAAGACGTTCCGGTAAAGATAAACGGGATTCCAGTCAATCAATACCCCGCCGAAATCAAAAACAATATTCTTTAATGGCTCCACTTCTATTTGTATTAAAAAACTACTTTCACGTATTTTTATTTTCTTCTTATTTCAAAAGTTTTCTGTTCTCGCTATCCCGTAAAACCCTGATTGGCTGAATGACAATGTTCCCGGAAAATTTCCACCGCAAAGATACAACGATTTACACAAAATCAACGCAATAATATGGTAGAGCAATTAATAGGAAATTGATAGGTTATTCCTGCAAATTTCACCTCTTTTTTTGAACCGGGCGGCCTAAATGAAAATCCCGCCGCTCAGGTTGTTAAAAAACAAGAAGCATATCCGTTACAACAGCGATTTTGTTTATTTTTGCCGCTCATATATGTTACTATACAGTGTGTTTACTATGGCATACAGGAGCAACGGCCGGTTGAAAGCCGTTTCCCTGGCAATCATATCGCTTATCCTGGCCTCATGCGGGGCGGGAAGGACAACTGTCTCCGGTAGCAAAACATCCGCTACTTTACGGGACGATATCATCCAATACGGCAAGCAATACCTTGGTAAGCCTTACCGCTATGCGGGAAAAGGCCCTAATTCTTTCGATTGTTCGGGTTATACCTCCTTTGTATTCAAAAAATTCGGCTACAGATTAGATTCCGGTTCTGCCGGGCAGGACAGGCAAACCGCCACTATTGCCAAAAAAGAGGAGCTTCGTGCGGGAGACCTTGTTTTTTTTGAAGGAAGCAGAAAAGACGGAAGAGTAGGGCATGTAGGAATAGTAACGGAAACATTCGCCAACGGCCGGTTTAAATTTATTCATTCTTCCACTACTAACGGGGTAATCATATCTTCTTCTACGGAGCCTTATTATGCATCGCGCTATTTACGCGGCGGAAGAGTGTTGGAAGAAAATGCGTCGTATGTAACACATAAAAAACCGCCCCGCCCGGATATTCCGGAATTAACTTTCCCCGAAACAACGGCGTCCGCCATAGCCGCCGGGCTTACGGAAGAGCGTTCGGTAAACGGGAACGAACCTGTTGTTCTTGTGCAAACCGATCCGCAGAAAAACCCTCCCCTC
>JAISZV010000174.1 GCA_031284475.1 Proteiniphilum sp.
AAAGCGTATAGACTCTATCGCTTTGCGCAGTTCAACAGAAGGTGTAAACAGGACTTTGACGCCGGAGATCATTGATGTTTTGAAATCGGCGGCAGCATCAACCCCTTCGCTCGTAAACGAAATGCGCAGCGTGCCGAGTTCGCCGAGGCTTACGCTTTTGCCCATCAGCAGGTATTTGGGCACAGTGTCGAGCAGGCTATCCATTACGTTCGCAACATCGCCGCGCGCCAGCGACGAGAGACCTACAATGTCGGCTGCAATCTCTTTTTGCGATATTTTCCCTGCGTTTTCGGGTATTGCGTACAGTTTTGCCGCTGCCTGCGGTTTCTGCGGATTTTTCCGCTCTCTTAATTTGTATCTCATAATTTAATCCCTTTAGATAATCTATATGCGGTTATTGTACTTTCTGTCCATAAATTCAGGAAATTATTAAATCTCATATCCGGCTATTGCATCATTATATATTCAAATTTTTTGCGTCCATCCTGAATTTCAATCTTCGTAATACTGTCAAGTGGTATTGAACCCCGTATTGATTCTATAAACCTCGATTCTACGCCAAACACGGAATGTGCATTTACGAATATCCTGTCAAAATAAAATATTTTCTTCTTGTTTTTATGCCCGTAAGTGAAACGTGTTTCCAACGATGGTTTATTTATTAATTGATACGGATTTCCATTCTTATCCACGCACTGAATTACGGTAATCGGATTCGCAAGGTAACTGTATCGTTCATTAATAGGCCCCTTAACTGTAACATCTATCAATTTGGTTGAATCTATTCCTGCAAACTGTTCCTTAAAACTGTTAACCGGAATGTAATAAGTTGTGCATGATGCGACTCCAAAAACGATTACTAAAAACAAAATTGTCTTCTTCATATTTTCAATTATTTATACTCTAACTCAGTTCAAAAGTGTGAGTTTCAAATAAAAAAGTAAGCACCTTTGTTGCGTCAAAATCCATAAAAGACGCTTACAAAAAAGAACCTAAATTCGACGGCTAAATTACGAAAGATTTCAAATCCCTATGCGTATAGAAACTTCACTTTCTGTTTCAAAGAGCCATCGGCATTCGCCACGTGGGTAATATTTCCCAGGTAATCTCGGCAAACTTAAGTAAAATACATAATATTTCAAACTCTTACATGAAATATTTTTCTAATTTTGCGATTCAAACATTAAACTGCAAACGGTAACGATGAAACAATTCTTCGACCTCAAAAAAATCCTGCCCGACCTGATCGTGATCGCCGGATTTATTCTTATTTCATTTGTTTATTTCGCTCCGGCTGTGATGGACGGACGCATAATCGCCCAGAACGACTCGCTGGCCGCCATCGGGCAGGGACAGGAACAGCGCGATTACATGGAGCGCCATGAAGGGAAACGCACCAGGTGGAATCTCTCCATGTTCGGCGGAATGCCTTCCTACCAAATGAGTCCTACTTACGACTCCTCCAAGCCGCAGGATGCGGTCAAGAAAGCCTACTCCCTTTTCCTGCCGAATTATGTAGGTCTGGTATTCATTATGTTGCTTGGCTTTTACATCCTGATGCGCGCCTTAAAGGCGTCCCCCTTGCTTAGCGCCTTAGGAGCCGTTATCTGGGCATTTTCCTCTTATTTCTTTATCCTTATCGCGGCAGGACACATCTGGAAATTCGTTACCCTTGCCTATATTCCGCCTACCATCGCCGGGATGATTTATATTTACCGGAAGAAATATCTCCTGGGCGGACTCATCTTTATGCTCTTCGTCGCCTTCCAAATATCGTCCAATCACCCACAGATGACCTACTACTTCCTGTTCGTGATGCTCTTTATAGCGATTGCTTTTCTTGCGGAGGCCATTCAAAAAAAGGAACTGCCCGGATTCCTGAAATCGACCGCGGCACTGCTTGCAGCCGGAATCATCGGTGCAGCGGCCAACGGAAGCAGCCTCTACCATACCTATGAGTACTCGAAAGAAACCATGCGGGGAAAGTCGGAACTGGCCCATCACGGGGAGGAAAACAAAACCGGCAACGGGCTGGAACGCGATTACATTACAACCTGGAGCTACGGCGTCGGCGAAACATGGACGTTGCTGGTTCCCAATACTAAAGGCGGAGCTTCCGTTCCGCTTGCCGAAAACGAAAAAGCAATGAGCAAAGCCCGTCCGGAATACCGTCAACTCTATCAGCAGATCGGGCAATATTGGGGGGAACAACCGGGCACATCGGGCCCGGTATATGTGGGTGCGTTCGTACTGGCTCTCTTTGTACTTGGGCTTTTTATAGTGAAAGGCCCGCTGTAATGGGCGCTATTGGCCGGTACGCTATTCTCAATCCTGCTCTCGTGGGGGAAGAATTTCATGGGATTGACCGACCTCTTTATTGATTGGGTACCGATGTACAATAAGTTCCGCTCGGTCTCCTCCATCCTCGTGGTAGCCGAATTTTGCATACCTCTGCTGGCAGTACTGGCAGTGAAGGAGTTGATCCAAAAACCGGACATACTGAAAAACAATATAAAGTATCTCTACATCAGTCTTGGGGCGACCGGAGGAATTGCGCTGTTATTCGCCGTGACGCCCAAACTTTTCTTTTCTTCCTTTATCTCCGGCGCCGAGATGCAGGCATTACAGTCTCTGCCGCCCGAACATATCCGGACAGTAATCGCCAACCTAACCGATATGCGCGTGGCCATCTTCACGGCAGACGCCTGGCGCAGCTTTTTTATCGTCGCCATCGGGGGGATTCTGGTCTGGTTGTTCATCAATAAAAGAATAAAAGCCGAATGGATGGCGGCGGGAATTCTGTTGCTTTGTTTAACGGATATGTGGGACGTGAACAAACGCTATCTGAACGACAATGATTTCGTGCCGGAAAACAATCAGCGGCAACTCTTCGGCCTCTCGCCCACCGACCAACACATTCTGGAAGATACTGCCAAATATTACCGCGTACTGAATATGGCGACGAGTACTTTCAACGACGGCATTACACCCTACCGGCATAAAGTGATCGGCGGGTACCACGCGGCAAAACTGCGCCGTTACCAGGATCTGATTGACGTACATCTCCAATCCGAAATGATGGCTTTGCAGCAAGGTATTATTCAGTCACAGGGCGAAATGGATTCGTTGAATGCCGGTCAGTTCAAGGTATTGAATATGCTCAATGCCAAATGGATCATCATGCCGGCACGGGACGGGGTTACCATTCCGATAGAAAACCCCTACGCCATGGGCAATGCCTGGTTTGTAGACAATATCCGGTTCGTGGATAACGCCGATGATGAGATTAACGCGCTGAAAGCGATTGACCTCAGGAAAGAGGCGGTGGCCGATAAAAAATATGCACCGGTACTCGAAGGATTTCAACCGGCGCCGGCTGATCCGGCTTCCTCTATCCGGCTGACCGGCTACGATTCCGATTTTGTGACTTACGCCGTGGATGCAAAAAAAGACGAACTGGCGATCTTCTCCGAAATTTATTACCCCAAAGGATGGCAGATTGTTATAGACGGCCAGCCGGCAGAGATGCTGCGGGCCAATTACACCCTGCGTGCGCTCCCTGTCCCGGCGGGACGGCATACGGTGGAATTTCGTTTCGACCCGCAAAGTATCAGGGTAACGGATGGTGTAGCTTATGCAGCGTTGATTATCATGCTGCTCACCGCCCTCTTTGTTGTGTACAATGCGGTAAGACACAATAATCGTCCATAATTCCTCCCGTAACGGTATCGGAAAGGAAGACTTTGAACTATAATAGGAATATATTTGTTGTAGAATAGAGTTGTCGAATAAGATTTCAGGTATCTGATTGCCGGTTATCTTATTTCTTAATCAA
>JAISZV010000338.1 GCA_031284475.1 Proteiniphilum sp.
GAAAGTGCCTACAACGGATCGGTCATTCATACGCTTGATATACAACGCCGGAAAGTAAGTCTGGTTATTAACCATCTGGAATCGAACAGGCTTACAGCAGAGGATAAAAAGCTATACAAGGACTTCCTGAAAACCCGCGACAGAGAGTCTTTCGATGAAATGTCCCAAACCTTACAGGAAAGGCTGGGTGCTGCCTATAAAGTAAGGGAGGAGCAGGCAAATATCATAAAGCAGTTCATGGATCTGCAAAAGACCGATGCTACCATTGTATGCGGCGACTTCAACGATACGCCTATATCGTATGCCTATCACACTATAAGCAAAGGGCTCATAGATGCTCATGCAAATACAGGACTCGGACAAGGTATTACCTATCACGAAAATTATTTCCTTGTAAGGATTGACTATATTCTGCATTCAAGCTCTTTCCAATCTTATAACTGTACTGTAGATAAGGTAAAATACTCGGATCACTATCCGGTATGGACTTACCTTGCTTTCAGATAGTAGTTGTATTTTAACTAAAAGCTGACAACCAACGGTCACAGGAACAGAGCGTATGTAAATTTTACAAGTTTCCGATATGTAGGGGCGGATTATTATCCGCCCGCTTTTAGACGCATTGTTCTCGTATTTGGGCGGATGACAATCCGCCCCTACAGCAAACCCAGATATTTTAACTAAAACCTTACAAGAATTACAAGTCTACAAGTCATTAGTCTACTAGCCTGCTAGTTCTAAATTTTCCTTTCTCTAGTATACTAGAAACAACGTTCAGCGGAACAAAGTGTAGCTAACTCTATGAGCTAGTACACTCACTATTTTTTCAAAGATCGTTTCATTGGCATATTGGCATATTTGCTAATTAGCACATTGACAATCTATAGATAAAATTTCCAGAAATTGATAAACCAATATATTATCACAAAAAAAGACGGAATCCAAAACTCTTCTCACCATTACTACACTATTTAACTAATCTAAATCAAAACTTCTTTCCTTGCTCCGTCACAACCAACGGCTTTTACGGAAGTTGTTCCCTCCGGCGTATGCACAGTCGTTGTTTTCACATCGTCAGAGCCTGCACCCACAAATGCAACTTTGACAAGCTTATCACCGATATAAGTTTCAAATGCGACAGCATTTTGCCATACGGCGTTATCCACTATCAGTTTATTTTCTTCTCTCGAAAAACCTTTTTCGGCGACAATATCCTGTACCTCGAACACGCCTTTTGTCAGCGTACCGGTCTTGTCCATCACCACCGTATTGATTTTAGTAATGACGTCCAAGTAATTGCCTCCCTTGAACAGAATGCCTTTTCGTGATGCAGCGCCGATTCCTCCAAAATAACCCAATGGTATGCTGATCACCAGCGCACATGGGCAGGAGATTACAAGGAATACCAGTCCGCGGTACAACCAATCACTGAACACATATACGAACTCCGGGTCAATGAACGGCCATAACCGGGGCAACACGACAATCAGTACGGCCAATGCCGTGACAACCGGGGTATATATACGGGCGAATTTACGGATAAACTGCTCGGCCGGGGCCTTGCGTTCGGTGGCGTTTTGCACCAGTTCGAGAATGCGCGCAAGAGCGCTTTGCCCGAACGGCCTGGTGACCTTGATACGGCATACGTTGTCGGTGGCGATCATACCGGCCAGCACTTCTTCCTCTTTTTTGATGCTCCGGGGAACGCTTTCACCCGTCAGCGCCGAAGTATTGAACGACGCCGAACCGGAGAGCATAATACCGTCTAACGGAACCCGCTCGCCTACTTTCACCTCGATTGTTTCCCCTACCCTTACATCTTCACTCAAAACCGCTTCAATCTCATCGTCCCTGACCACTGACGCTTTTTCGGGACGTACGTCGAGCAATGCGCCGATGCTCCGCTTAGCCCGGTTTACCGCCGCCTGCTGGAATAACTCCCCGATGGAATAAAACAGCATGACTGCCACGCCCTCAGGATATTCACCGATAAAGAAAGCGCCGATTGTGGCGATACTCATCAAGGTAAATTCGTTGAAAAAATCCTTTTCCCGCATAGCATCCCAAGCTCCTTTCAGCACAGGAACGCCCACCGGCAAATAGGCAATAAGATACCAGGCCGCCCGTATCCACTGATTTTCGAAGAAGGAAATACCGGTTGCAGATAAGATCATACCTCCAATCAACAGGATGAACGACGACAGAACCCTTGTAATGGGGCCTCTCTGCGAGTCTTTCTCTATTTTACCGGCGCTTACCGGAGTTACCCCGCAAGAACCGTCGCAACAACAATTTGCCATAATCTTTATATTTTACTGTGTATCGGATTACAAAGGTACAACCAATTCGGCGCAACCGGGTTGCAAAAAATAATTATCTTTGTCGACAGTAAACAAATCCATCAGGGTTCATTGTATCTCCAATCATTTTCGGTGAGGAGAAAATTAAGGCCATAGATAAATGAGTTCAAATCAGGAAAGCGCTTCACGATGGCTGGCTAAAAAAGCGACAGAAGCAAAAGGCGCATATATTGCAGCTTCGGTATGTACCATTATAAGCGCAGGATGTTTTGTCGTTTTTTGCCGGTATTTGTCGGAATTTGCAGCTTTGTGGGTCAACGATGGACTGCTGTTGCCCAATACACTGCTGTATGCATCGGCATTCCTCACGGGCAGGTACGTTTTTGCCCATTTCGCATCGCAGTTCAACTACAATGCCGGAAATATCATCGTTTCCGGAATTAAAAAAAAGATTTATCCTCTGCTGCTTAACAACAGTCAATTAGATTCTACTTCGAGCGCTTTGTACGTTACCCGGATAAGTGATGACCTGAAACCCTTTTTCGCATTTTTTATCCCTAATTCCGTGGCAACCGCTTTGGTTAGTTCGGCGTTGTTGATCGTCTGTTTCTGGATGGAAAAATGGGTGGGCATAATACTGTTGGTCTCGCTGCTGGTCATTCCCATGCAGATGGCGGTTGTCGGCACAGGAGCCGAAGCGCTGCATAAAAAACACACCAATCTCTTCCTGAAATATTCGGCGGTCTTCTACAACCGTCTCCAAGCCATTGCCGAAATCGTTAATTTAGACAACTTCAAAGCGCAATACGGGTTCTTGTCGCGAAAGAGTAAGGAGTTGAACAAAGCGACTATCAGTGTGATGCGGGTTGCCGTTCTGTCGTCCGCCGTGCTGGAGCTTTTCGTTACGATTGCTATTGCCGCCATTGCCATTTATCTGGGAATGAGTTTGCTCGGCATTATGCCCGGCCCCAATTACGGAAAAGGGTACGATTTTCGTACCGCGCTCTTTTTGCTGACCCTTACGCCCTATTTTTTCTTTTATCTGCGAAAATTCGTGAGCGCTTACCACGACCGGAACAGGGCTTTGGCGTCGGCCGCGTTGTTGATGCCGTTACTGAACGAAAAGACCGCCCTGCCTTTGGCCGACATAAATGAAACGATCAGCGGTTTTGAAATCAACGGTTTGAGCTTTTCTTATCCCGGCTCGCCGGTGAAAGTACTGAATAATATCAACCTGCAATTGCCTGTAAAAGGGTTGGTATTAGTGAAAGGCATTTCGGGTTCGGGAAAATCCACCTTGCTGAAGATATGTGCCGGTAGCCTGCCCGTGCAAGAGGGTACGGTTTCGGTAAACGGGAAAGAGAATGTATGGTCGCGCCAATGGCTGAAAGCAAACTCGTCGTATATGAACCAGTTTCCTTTTATCTTCGACGGAACGCTGCAATATAATCTCTTCCTCGAAAAAGAGGCGGACTGTAACGCCCCGTATCCCGAATTTCTGGAGAAGATTCTTGCCAAGAAGGAAGAAGGCTGGCACACAGCGTTAAGCCACAACGGCAAACAACTCTCAGGCGGCGAAAAACAATTAGTGACTCTTGCACGAATGCTGCTGCATCCGAAACCGGTAGCGATTCTGGACGAGCCGACGGCAAGCCTGGATGCAGACACGGTCGGAATCATTCTTTCGCACATCGTAAAACTGGCCGGAGAACGGCTGGTAATCGTCGCTTCGCACGAAAAGATGTTCGACGCCGTAGCCGATACTATCCTGCACTTAAATTGGGGAGAACAGATTTAATGTGCCAATGGGACTAATATGCCAATATAACTAATGTTAATGCGCCTGCGCTGATGTGACTGTACTAATGTTCCAATGCTTGATTTAATGATGTGGTGATGAAAGGATTTAATGATTCAAATAATTGTCAATTGTCAATTATCAAACATCCTCATTCAATCATGGTGAAAAAAGAAAATGAATAGGATGAATAAATTTATCGCAAAACATATATTACAGCCTTTTGCGGGCCGATGGCTGCGAGGCTTTTTGCTGCTGGCTCTGTGGACGGCGACATTCATTGCCATGCCTGCTATTTCGGGATGGTTTCTGGCGATTTGCAGCGTGGTATTTATTACGGCAAACACCGCGTTCTCCTACCTGATCCCGTCCTCCATTATCCGCCTGTTGGCGTTGTTCCGCACGGCGACGAGGTATTTCGAGCGGCTGGAAAACCACAAAACCACGCTTGAAGTGCAACAAAGCCTGCAATTGAAAATATTTAAATCGGTGGCCAAATTCCCTTATTTCAAAAAGCAGGTCAATTACAACGCGGCGCTGCTCGAAAACAGTACACACGGCGTTGAACAGATATTGAACCATATCCTTTTGTGGTTTTTGCCGCTTACAGCACTGGCGCTTTCACTCATTATCTATTATGGTTTTCTTAGCCTGTTTTCTCAGGCCATAGCCATAGAATTTCTGGTTTCTTCCGCCGTGCTTCTGTTTATTGTACCCCAACTGTTTTTCCGGAAAAACGGAAAACTCTACGAAGCGTTGAAAGCGCACCGCGAAGAGAACAATCAAGCGCTCATCCAAAGTTTCAGGGGGCGGATAGAGATCTCGAAATACAATATGGAGGAGAAAGTCATCAGGCAATACGAACAAAAATTGCGGCAAATCGAACGATTGGAAAATAAACTACAGATTAACTCATTCTCTCTGCAATTAGTTGCCGGGCTTGGGTTTAGCTATGTGGCCGCTTTTCTTCTCTGGAATTCGGGTTATTATGGCATAAACGCTCCTACGGCCATCGGGATTTTCTTCGGTATTATGGCGCAAGCCGAATTATCTGAAATGCTTTTTTTCGGAAAATCGGAAAAGAGTTCGGTCAGACAACAGATCCGGGATGTGAACTCAATTATCGGGCAAGGCAAACAACCGGTTGAAACGGTACAGGTTCGTTCCCCCTTAGAAAACGTAAGTCTAAAGGCTGTGAGCGCAAAAATCCCCGAAACTCCCGTGCGCATCGCCGAAGTGTCATTAGAGATTAAAAAAGGGGAATGGGTTGCGCTCTTCGGAGAAACAGGAAAAGGGAAAACCACGCTATTGAACAGTCTTTTTTATCCCGAATACCGCCTGAGCGGCTCGCTGACATGGAACGGCGAAACGGAACCGGCGCATCTTCCCATACCTGAATGCGTCTACGTTACCCAAAAAGCGTATTTGCTTACCGGCACGTTGCGCGAAAACTTTGAAGGCTACCCCGACGAAATGATTGAGCAGGTATTGGAAACGGTCGGCCTCTCAAGCTGGCGCTCGTCCCTTCCCAACGGTTTGGATAGCTGGTTGGGAGAAAACGGAGAAACGTTGAGCGGCGGACAGCGCAAAAAGTTGCTGCTGGCGCAAGCGCTTCTGAAAAAACCGCAACTGTTGGTCGTAGATGAACCCACAGCCGGCGTCAGTTCCGAAAACGCGATAGCCATTTTCCAAAACATCAAACGCCGGTATCCCGATCTTGCTATTCTTATGGCTACCCATCTGAAAGATTTTGAAAACGTGGTAGATAAAGTGGTAAGAATTTAATACGGGTTTAAGTACGGAAATGTACTTAACAGCAAATATGTTTTCACAAACAATTTCTGTATCGATAAATATCACACCATCTCAAAATATTTTCCGACATGGCGTCATTTCGACTATTAACTTGGCTCAAAATTATTTCGTCCCGACAGATTTTACCAAACAAACATTCCATATTCTGTACGCATATTGTTACAAAATACATTTCTGCCTGCGAATAGTCATATCCTTTCAAACGAATACTGAACGGTGACAGATGTCGGGGTTGTAGGGCATATTGCTAATTTTCTTCCTTATAATAGATTTTGTAGAATTTGCCGTTTTCGTCAGCGCCCTGTTCGATGAGGTTGTGGTCGCCGTGTACGTAAATATGAAAATTCTTATC
>JAISZV010000351.1 GCA_031284475.1 Proteiniphilum sp.
CAGCAGCCGGACGATACACGTCACCAGCAACTAACAGTGGATTTTTTCCTCTTTTGGTTTTCAATAAATGAGCCAGCTTTCCGGAGAATGTCGTTTTACCCGATCCTTGTAAACCCGACATTAATATAATGGAAGGAGAAGCTTTCAGATTAATATCCATAGCTGTTCCACCCATCAATTTCGCCAATTCTTCGTGTACAATCTTAATCATTAACTGCCCTGGTTTCACGGATGTGAGTACGTTCAATCCCAAAGCTTTTTCCTTTACCGTATCGGTAAACTGTTTCGCCACTTTATAATTAACGTCGGCATCTAACAAAGCCTTCCTCACATCCTTGAGGGTCTCTGCCACATTAATCTCCGTAATCCGGCCTTCCCCTTTCAGTAGTTTGAATGATCTGTCTAATCTTTCGCTTAAATTTTCAAACATAATATAATTAGGTATTATTCTTTTTTGTTATGAATATAATTACAAAGATACGCAAAAAAAAACAGAACAATCATCTCCAAGGAAAAGACATCCGGAAAAACCAAAGTGAGAATATAAAAGTTTCTTTTTTGCTTTTCCGATTTCATCTAATGTACAAAACTGAGTAAATTCGAAACAACCGAATCCATTTTGAGGTTTTTCATATAAAACCATCTTATGTTATCCACAAAAATGACAGGAAAAAGCAATTAAATGTTAAATATGTTGAAATACGATGTTAATACCATATTTTCACCAAAAAAAACCCATGAAAATACGATTTATTCGAAATAAAGAATATATCTTCGCGGTAGATATATAAGAAATTTAGTTTACGTGATAAATTAGATTGACAGTTGTCTAAAAAATACATTTTGCATTGTTTGTGTTCTATAAAATGTAAATAGGTTTTAAAAGGTTTTTAGTCTTTAAGGTTTTTAGAGTGTGTTTCTATTTTGGTTTTTTTGTTCAAACGCCGATTATATAAAGACCAATAACTATATTATTTTCTTCGTTGAAGGATATAGTATAGTTATTTTTTTGTACAAAAAAGAGGGCTGCCCAAAAAAAGGAAAAGATAGACATCAGTAGAGAAATACGTTGAGTCGAATAGCCCGGTTTGTTTGTTTGACGCTTTTGTGGAAAGTCTTGACACGTGTACACCGGGCTTTGAGAAAAACAAACCGAATTTTGAAGGGCGTCCAAGTTATGATCCCCGTAATCTGCTTCGTATATATATGGTTATTTTTATGCAGTACGTTCTTCCGGAAAGCTGGAGGGTGAATGCAGATGCAACATGGTAGTGATGTGGCTCATTAACCGTCTGACTCCCGACTTCAGAACAATCTCTGATTTTCATAAGGATAATAAGGAAGTCATTAAAAAGACGTTCAAGGAGTTCAACCGCTATTGTTACAAACTTCATTTGTTCTCAAAATCATTCATTTCCATGGAAGCAGGCTTAGAGCGGTCAACGCCAAAGACCAAAACTTTTCACTTAACAAACCGGGCGACCGTATCAAGCGTCTGGATGAAGAGGACGACAATAGGAACCGTTCGTTATCCAATAACAATTTGCTAAATAAGATTGCGAGCTGCAAGGAACGTAAACAACGATATGAAACCTACCGTGGCCATCTGGAAAAAACAGGAGAATCGCAAATATTCCTGACCGACTCCGATGCCCATTTGATGAAACAGAATGAAGGTTTTGGTGTATGCTATAATACCCAGACTGCCGTTGATGCAGAGAGCCGCTTGATCTCAGGCTTTGAAGTGACAAACCATCCGACCGCCACGGTCTTGTAACCCGAATCGCCTCTGATGTTAAATGGAAGGAGCGGGAGCGTACCGAACAGTGGCCGGTCTTTCCGGAAAAGACAGAAACACCGGTTGTCATCAAAGCAAGAGCCAGTAAAGATTACTGTCGTCTTTTACAACGCCCTCATCAGAGGCCTGGATTACGTGGAAGCAAGATCTGCAAAATATCAACAACGCTATTAACGCGTATCTATTCAATGTTTTTCCGTATATTAGAAAGGTAATTTTTCATAGCTGAAGAGTCTTTATTTTCTATGATTTCCTGAAGTTTTAGCAGTTCTTCCTGAATGCGTTCTATTTGTTTAGGGGTACGGGGATTGAAAAGTATTTCTGTCAGCAGGTAATCATCTTCGGAAAGCAAACCGCGAGCGATTTTCATGTGTCGTCTGAAAGTGGTTCCCGGAGCATCCTGATGCTTCATTATTGCTGCAAAAACTAAAGTAGAGGCAAATGGAATCCCTAACGAATAGGCAACCACACGGTCGTGCTCTTCAAAAGAGTATTCAAAAATATTCAGATTCAAACGCGCGTATAAATCTTTAAAAAAAACCTTTCCCAGATAGTCTCCTTCCGAAATGATAATTGTATTTTCTTTTTCCAGATTGCCCAGGTTGGCAAAAGTAGGCCCAAACATAGGATGAGTAGAGACAAAAGGAAAACCACAGGAAAGATAAAAGGTTTGTAAATTTGTCTTTACAGAAGCAATGTCGGAGATTATACATCTAGGAGGTAAATAAGGTATTGCAGCCAGGAAAGCATTTATGGTTTGATTCAGTGTAACACAATTGATCACCAAATCAGGGGCAAAAGCCGCTATTTCGTCAGGTTTCTGCATCCGGAGTGCATTGTAAATAAAACGCATACGCTGAGGATTACTTTCCAATACGGCTACTTCGTGTTCAAAGCTTAAAAGGTCGGTGAAGAATGAACCCATCTTTCCAGATCCCAATATCAGTATTTTCATTTTTCATTCCCCATTATAATCATCTGCTGCCGGACAGATTCTTCGTGTATTTCTTTTAATATCTCTTTTACAAAGTCGGGATTCAGTTCCATCGCTTCTCCCATGCTTGAGCGTTTCTCCAAGATTTCGCTATAACGGGGCGATTGCAATACCGGCATATTATGTTCTTTTTTGTACACGCCTATTTCGCGGGATATGCGCATACGTTTGGCCAGAAGCTCCAACAATTGTTCATCGATATTGTCAATCTGACGGCGCAATTCCGACAAATTCTCTGTTGTCTGGACGACATCGCGTATAACAAGCAGATTCAGTACATAATCAAGTACGTCCGGAGTAATCTGTTGTTCTTTATCACTCCATGCGGCATCTGGATTGCAGTGTGATTCGATAATCAACCCATCGAAACTTAAATCCATTGCCTGTTGCGAAAGGGGCGCTATCAGTTCCCGCTTTCCACCGATATGGCTGGGGTCGCAAAAAATAGGGAGTTCCGGCATCCGGCGGCGCAGTTCAATCGGGATATGCCAGAGCGGCAGATTGCGGTATATTTTTTTATCATACGAACTAAATCCACGATGAATAACACCTATACGCCGGATACCTGCACCATAAATCCGTTCAATTGCACCAATCCAAAGCTCCAGATCCGGATTGACGGGATTCTTTATTAACACAGGGATATCAATACCTTTCAGCGAATCGGCAATTTCCTGCACGGCAAAAGGATTTACGGTCGTACGTGCGCCTATCCATAGCAGGTCGATTCCTGCTTTCAGGGCTTCAAAGACATGGTCGCGCGTGGCTACCTCGGTCGCGACATACATGCCGGTTTCCTTTTTTACACGCTTCAGCCATTGAAGACCTATCTCCCCTATCCCTTCGAAACCGCCCGGTTTGGTACGGGGTTTCCATATTCCAGCCCGGAATATTTTGATTCCTTTATTGGCAATGCTTCGGGCCGTCGCCATTACCTGTTCTTCCGATTCGGCGCTGCAAGGGCCTGTAATGATGAGCGGACGTTGCGCATCTACACCGGGTAAGATTATCGGTTGTAATTCCATTTCCATAAATCAGTGTTATTATTTAATGAGTGTCTGTATTCTGTTTAATGCTTCTTTTAGGATTTCATTCCTACAACATAAAGAGATACGTATATATCTCTCACCTTGGCTACCGAAAATGAAACCGGGCGTGATAAAAACATTCGCATCATATAAGACTTCGTCTGCCAATGCCTCACTGCTCATTGCTTCCTCAGGTATCTTTCCCCAAAGGAACATCCCGGCTTGTTTCCTGTCGAACCGGCAACCTAATGCCTGCATAATCGCAGCAGCCAAATCCCGCCGTCCGCGATAGATGCGATTCATTTCGCCGTACCACTCCTGCGGAGCTCTCAAGGCTTCGGCAGCGGCATATTGCATCGGCTTGAATTGCCCGGAATCAATATTACTTTTCACTTTCAATATCCATTGTACAAACTGGGCGTTAGAAGCCAGCATCGCAATACGCCAACCCGGCATATTGTGCGACTTGCTCAGCGAATTCATTTCTATACATATATCTTTAGCGCCGGGAACGCTCAGAATACTCAAAGGTTTGTCATTTAAAATAAAGCTGTACGGATTGTCGTTTACGACGACGATATTATGCCTGCGACCAAAAGCGACTAATCTTTCAAAGAGTTCCATGTAAGCATTGGCGCCGGTGGGCATGTGAGGATAATTTACCCACATCAGTTTTACGCCTGAAAGATCAATCCGTTCCAGTGTTTCAAAATCGGGATACCAGCCCTCTTCTTCTTTCAAGTCGTAGGGAATGGGCCGTGCGCCTACCAGGAGGCTGACTGAGTTATACGTCGGGTAGCCGGGGTTAGGCACCAGAACGCCGTCACCCGGATTCAAAAAGGTCAGTGAAATATGCAAAATGCCTTCTTTCGAACCTATCAAGGGCTGTATCTCAGTATCAGGGTTTGTCTCAACATTGTACCATGTTTTGTACCAGGACGAAAAAGCGGTACGCAATTCAGGGATACCGGTATAAGGCTGGTATCCGTGCTCGTCTGCCCGCAGAGCATGTTCGCGTAGAGTTTCAATGGTCAGTGCCGAAGGGGGAAGATCCGGACTGCCTATGCCTAAGTTGATTACCTGTTTTCCGGAGGCATTTATCCCGGCTATCTCTTTCAGTTTACGGGAAAAATAATACTCGCTGACGCTATTTACACGTGCTGCGGGTGCAATATTATACACTTTGGCGTCCTTCTGCATATTCACCTAATATTTTAAAGTCTTTCATTAATGGAATAACGGCGTCTAAGGCTTGTTTATACCGCATATAATCATTGAAAGTGAGATTGATATAAAACAGATATTGCCATTCGCGCCCAATAATCGGAAGGGATTGTATTTTCGTCAGATTCATATCATAAAAAGAAAGAACGGAGAGAATTTGAGACAGACTGCCTACGGTATGGGGAAGGGCAAAGACCAGCGAAGCCTTGTTTTTCACTGTCCCACGCAGTATCTCGTCTGCCGTCCAGGGATCGGCTATTACCAAGAAACGGGTAAAATTGCGTTTATTCGTTTCGATACCTTCCGACAAGACTTCCAGCCCGAAGATTTCGGCAGCCTGCCGGCTACAAATCGCAGCATGTCCTTTCAGTTGGTTCTGGGCAATCCATTGGGCACTCATGGCCGTATCCTCCTTTTCAACAAGCATTACGTCGCGAGACAAGGTATCGAGAAAATCCGTGCACTGCATCAAGGCTATCGGGTGAGAATCTACCTCCGTTATCTCGTGGATAGATGAGCCAGGTAAAGCCGCAAACGAATGTGTGATGCGTAATTTATACTCGCCAATGATTGTAAAGCCGCTTTGCCTGATCAGTTCATGATTTTGCAGCAAACTGCCGGCAATGGTATTTTCGATTGCCATCATTCCCACTACGGAAGGATCTTTCTTGATCGACGCGATAACGTCTTTAAAGGTATCGCAACCGATGATATCTATCTCCTCTTTTTCAAAATAATTATGGGCTGCCAAATCGTGATACGAACCGGCTATACCCTGAATTGCCACTTTCTTTTTCATCTTTCTTTTTATACGAATTAATACTAAAAAAAAGTCCTGCCGTTTCTCCGTGGCAGGACTTTATATGATTTTCATTGATTGCTTTTTTTTGTCTATCAACTTCGTTTTACATACAAACTCCCGCCTTCACTCTGCTAAAGTAAAAGTAGTAAAAATAGTATGTAAAACTAAATTGATTCATTTTTCCTTAATATTTGACGACAAATGTAATACTTTTCTTAATACACAAATAAAATTGCATTATTTTTTTAGTTCCTACTTAAATTTTAGCGGAAGAAAATCTTACGGGAGCTTCATGCTACCGAAAAAGACGTGCCGGATTGAAACGCCGGACACCACCGTTTTGTCGACTTCATCTTACAGAAGATCACTTAGATCGAACTCAAGTTAAAAACTCACGTGATTGAATATAGTCCATTTGGATTCAGGAACTAAAAAAACCAATGTTCCCATACATAGTCATATTTCTTTTGGGGTTTCCGGTTTTTCAGATTACTCAGATCGAATGTCGCATAAAAGGCCTGCTCGTGATAAAGCCGGTTTTCCATAAAATGGAGAGAATAAATAAATTTCAGCTTGACGACGCTTGTCTTTATGAAACAAATATACAAATCCATCCGGTCGTATTCTTTTGAGCGATACACTGGGTCTCCCCAATATAATTCGTTGCCGTGATCACCGTAATATACTTGCTGACTGTTTCCTTTGTAATACGTATTAAAAAATCCCAAGCCTTTGTATTCTATCTTTATTTCAGACAATATGCCCTGTGGTTTATGCCATACGCCCAGGCCTCTGTCACGGTCTAAGCCTATTGACCAGCCAAAGTTTGCTTCCATTTTTTCAAATCCTGCCCTCCCAGCCCAATCAATACCCAGAGACGTCAGCATCAAACCATTATCATGAATTGATTCGTCAACCGCCGGATTCTTTGTTTTGGCAAAATGGAACATATAACCAAAATGCTGCGCATAAAACGGCCCGTAATTATATCTTCCCGACCAGCCCATAAAAAAAGCTTCGCGTTGTGTATATGTTTGGCGACCTGTCCAGTCCAGCCATACATTCGCATAATTATCCCCAGAGCCGTATTCCCAAAAGATGCCGTTTATCACAGGACGGAAATTCATTATCGAATCTTGAAAAAACATGCGGGGATACTTGTCCAGAGCGAGGGAACGGGGAATCACCCCCGCATAAAAACGAAAAGGATTGCCTGCATACTCATAATAAATAAGCGGAGCATAATAAGTCAGGACATCATTGCTTCCATATTCATGCATGAGGTCTGTTCCTGCAAAAATACGGTGTTTGTCCTCCCAGACGATTCCAATTTCGGGAGCCAGATGTACACCGGCCATCGTCTGCGGGATCTGGGTTGTCGAACCTCCAAACTCCTTGTTGTCGAAAAAAGAATGAACCCCCACCTTCCAGGCAATAGACTGGGCTGGAAGGAAGAAATACATGCCCAGGAGCAATCCGATAACCCATGCGTATTTTCTCACTGTGATAATTTTTTACACGACCCGTTGAAAGGCTTGCAAAGTGCACATTTCTTCAGGTACCGACGCCCTGATATTCTTGATTAACAGCTCAGCTACAGCGTGACGGATGAAATCCTTCCTGGTTACCAATACAATCTCACGTGTAGGCTTGGGGATGGCAAAAGGGCGCACGAGTTCTTTCTGTTCGCTTCCCAACTGATAAGTGGCTAATTCAGGGATAAACGTAATCCCGTTACCGCTCTCGACCATGCGCATAAAGGTCTCCATACTGCCTAAGCGGTAGGCTCCCTGCCGGATTTTGACTTGTTCCAACTGACAAAAACGCACCAGTTGGTCGCGGAAACAATGTCCTTCGTCCAGCAACCAGAGACGTTCTCCGTTCACATCCGCCGTACGAATCAGTTCATTTTTAAATATCGGTTCATTGCGCGAAACGTATCCGAAAAACTGTTCATAATACAAAACCTGTCCCTGAAGTTCAGATTCAACAGGCCGTGAAGCAATGAGTGCCGCATCTATCTCTCCGTTCTTCAATGCGATGAGCGTAGGCGTGGTCTTCATTTCCAGTATATGGATATCCAAATCTTTATACTTCTCCGTCAGTTTCAAAAAGAAGCGGGGAACCAGATAAGGCGCAATCGTAGGCAGGATTGCCAGCCGGAACGTCCCTTTCATCGACCGTTCTTCTTCCGTTACAATATCCCTGATTAAGGATACCTGATGCAGCACCCTGCGTGCCTGTTCCACTACCTTTTTCCCTGTCGGCGTAGGCCTTACCGGCTGCACATTGCGATCGAACAATTTAATTCCCAATTCCTCTTCCAGCTTCTGTATCATCATACTAAGCGTAGGCTGCGTCACTCGGCAATGCTCCGCCGCTCTGGCAAAATGCCTAAACGTATCTACAGCCAAAACATACTCTAATTGTTGTATAGTCATTTTACTATTTACATTTTCATACTAAAGAGAGTAAAAGTAACCGTTTTTCAATAAAAAACAAAAAAGCGGCAAATATTTTGAGATTAAAAAGAAACTCCTACCTTTGCAACTCAAAGAAAATCACTTCGGGGTGTAGCGCAGCCCGGTTAGCGCACCTGCTTTGGGAGCAGGGGGTCCCAAGTTCGAATCTTGGTACCCCGACAACAGCCACCACCTGGTTATCATCAGGTGGTGGTTTTTTTATCTCCGTATTCATGGCTTTTTTAGGCTCATAAGTTCGGCCTACGCAAATCAACGAAAAAACCAACTGAGGCTGTGTCAGAAATGCCGGATCAGCGTCATTATGGATTGCTTCACTCCGTTCGAAAAGATGACGAAAAACTGATTTTTGACACAGCCTCAGTCACGTCGTGGGTGAAGCTTTCTCAAAATGAGAAAGGGCCAGTCACGTCATAGGTGAAGCTTTCTCAAAATGAGAAAGGGCCAGTCACGTCATAGGTGAAGGTTTCTCAAAATGAGAAAGGGCCAGACACGTCGTGGGTGAAGGTTTCTCAAAATGAGAAAGAGCCAGTCACGTCATAGGTGAAGGTTTCTCAAAATGAGAAAGGGCCAGTCACGTCGTGGGTGAAGCTTTCTCAAAATGAGAAAGAGCCAGTCACGTCATAGGTGAAGGTTTCTCAAAATGAGAAAGAGCCAGGCACGTCATGATTGGCCCTTTCGGAAAAAAAAACAAGGGCTGCCCACATCGTGAGTAGCCCTTGTTTTGGAGGAAGCGCGGAGGGCGCCTATGCTCAGTCTTCCGGTGGAGAATCCGGTTCGTCCGGCTCAGGCTCATCGCCTTTGGCGCGGCGTCCGGCGCGGGTGGCCAAGAGGTTGTGGTACTTCTTCAGGATTTCGTTCCAGGCAATGACGAAGTTGTAGACGATGTTACCTCTTTGTTCCTTCGGGACGGTGGAGTCGTAGGCCCCGGTGTTCAGGTCTTCCGGGTCGACTAAGATGTCACCGGCCAGGCCGTCGGCTAAGAGTTTGGCGTGGAGGATTTCGGTTAT
>JAISZV010000355.1 GCA_031284475.1 Proteiniphilum sp.
TAGAAAAGGAGATACTTAAAGAACTGCTTGAGGATTACTTGAACTGGAGACCGGAGGAACGGGAAGACTTCTTTCACGGAGGCGTCAATCCCGAAAACTACAAATATTATATAAGAGACCAAATGTGTGAATCCCGTTCTCCTTCACGCTGTAACTGTGGAGAACGGAGAGAAGACGGTTTCAAAATTTCGCTGATGAACCGTCGTGGCGATACAATTATTACCCGCTACGCCTGCATTTGTTCCGAATGCGGCGTCAGGGGAGGAACATGGCTAAAGGACATACGATGACAACAACTCATAATTCATAGCTTAAAAAAATGAACAAAGCAAAATTATTTTTCACCATGCTGCTGCTGTTTGCGGTAGTGCAGTCATGGGGACAAAAGCATGTTTTCAGACCTGAACCGAATTTTAACAGTCAGCCCGATACAATCTCCGAGTATTCAAATTTCGAGGTCGAACATCATCAAAATTATAAAATCCTCGAATATGTCGGTTCAGACTGGGTAAAGGTACAACGAAGCAAATTTGTAAGAAAACATGATAAAACCGGCAAATATCTGGGCGGTAGATACGAAAACGTAGCTGAATATATAGATATAGAAAGTTTTAATCCGTATGTCATAAAAGAAGAACGGGAAATACATCTTCGATCCCAACCGGATATAAATAGCCCTGTAGTTTTAAGTATTGAGGCTACTATGATGGGTATTTTGGGAATGGCGGGGTATTTGGAAACGCATGGCGCTCTGCCGGAGAATGATAAGAGGAATGAAACTCACGATATTACTCGTACTCATTATAATATAATTGGCTCCACTAAAGCAGAATGGATTCAGTTTTGCGCTGTAATAGACATGCTTCCGCATACAAAATCGTACGACGAATTGACCGACAAAGAACGAGATGAATATGTGCAAAACCTAAAGAATATTAAATCAACAGAATACACTATTTATGGATATGTTGATCGTAGGGAGTTTGAATCCAATATGGAATTACAGCCCGTGTATGTTCCATCCATAAAGGAACGAATTTCGGATTTTATGAGTAATATCAGCAATGATATTGAAGATTTCTTTGAATACAGGATGAATTTAAAAGAAGATTTTCACATATGGATACTGGTATTGTTGGCATTGAATCTAATTGTATTGACAGCTATGGGTTCATGGCCTAAGGTGCAGTTTATTCTGGATTACGGCAGTTTACTGTCCGTTTTTATACTGGAAGTGGTTTATATTGTCTTATTGGAATCTAAATTCTGGTGGTGCAGCCCAGATCAGGTTGGCTGGATCAAAGCCATTCTGTTTTTCCTACTCACTTTGGCATTGTCCGTATATCAATTTTTCAGGTTTTTCCACATGTTGGATCAGATAAAAGAGAAAAGCAAGCCGTTCAATACATTCATCGGTATAACTTTGTTTACTGTTATCGCCATTGTTATGTTCATATATGCCATATTTGCCGGGGGACTTGACGATGACCAGAATCAATTGTTGATCAATATATTAATCGGTACACAGATATTACAAGTAATCATCACTACAATACAGTTGCGCAAATATCCTCTGTATGCATTGATGATGCTTTTGCTGATTCCGCTTGGCACATTCGCCATCCTACTTTCTTTCCTGCGCCTGTTTGTTTTTTTGTGTTTCTTCGGCTTGTTGGCGTTTGTTTTCTATTGTTGGGCAACTTCCGTCTCGCCTGAAAAAGCGGGGAACGGCGAGGGAGGGGGCAATTGGGGAATGGCGCAGGGATGCCCTCATCGCAATGGAGCGTATTGCACTTTCATCACCGGTCATAATAACAACTGTAACCTCCTCAAAGGCGGCGAATACTGCCAGCACGGGCAACGCTAACAGGAAAAACAGACGTCATGTTTTTGGAAACGATCTCAGATATAAAACGCTAAAAGAGGGTGTGTGCAAACTTTTGACACACCCTCTTTATTCTTCCCGGATTCATAACGCCGGGAATTTCTTTGGTATGGCTTACTGCACCGGAGTATATTCTACAAATGCCTCAATCGCCTCGTAGGAGGCCAATCCCAGCTTCCAGTACATATCTGCCGTTGCCCGGTTGCGCTCTTCCGAACGTTGCCAGAACAAACGCTCATCGTCTCCCAGAAAAGGAGCGCTCTCCATTTGCGACTGATGCTTGAGGATAGCGTTCCTCTTCTGCCGGAGTTCTTCGGGAGAGAGGGGCACCGCCATTTCTATATGGTCTATCTCCCACTCCATCCATGCGCCGCGATACATCCAAACCCGGCAATCTTTGTACCAGTCATTTTCCTTTACCATGTCTATTGCCGCCAGCGCTGCGTCGAGGCACACCTTGTGCGTTCCGTGCGGATCGGCCAGGTCGCCCGCTACATAAATCTGATGCGGTTTAATGGTCTCAATAAAATCTTTTACAATATTGACGTCTTTTTCGGATATAGGGTTTTTCTTAATTTTACCGGTTTCATAGAAAGGGAGGTCGAGAAAATGCACATTCTCTTCGGGAAGCCCTACATACCTGTCGGCCGAACGGGCCTCTTCGCGGCGGATTCTCCCCTTGATAAAGAGAATATCGGGGGTATCGACATCTTCCTTCGTCTTTTCATACAGAAGATACCGGCGCACGCTTTCATACTTTTCGAGTAATCCCTTGTTTTCAGGGTTAAACTTTTTGCGCATACTGTTCAGCACGGAAATATAGCGGATCACTTCCTCGTCGCCTACGGCAATATTTCCGGAGGTCTGGTAAGCCACGTGCACATCATGCCCCTGATTGACTAATCTTTGGAATGTGCCTCCCATAGAGATCACATCGTCGTCGGGATGCGGGCTGAAAATAATCACCCTTTTGGGATAGGGTTTCGCTCTTTCGGGGCGATAGGTATCATCGGCGTCGGGTTTTCCTCCCGGCCAGCCGGTGATTGTATGTTGCAGATCGTTGAATATTTTGATGTTCACGTTATAGGCCGATCCGTAAAGGGTGAGCAGTTCGCTCAGCCCGTTATCGCTATAATCTTTGTTTGTCAGCTTCAGGATAGGCTTATCCACCACTCCGCAAAGCCAAACAATGGCCCGGCGAGTCAATTTGCCTGTCCATTCGCAATTGGTAACCAGCCAGGGACGGCTGATGCGCGTCAGTTCGGATGCAGCCGCCAGGTCTACAAAAACCTTGGTTTCCGGGTGCGTTTGC
>JAISZV010000037.1 GCA_031284475.1 Proteiniphilum sp.
AAACACGGCTCAAAAAGGTGGAAGCAGCAAAAAGGCTATCATCGACGAAGTCTGAACGAAGTGGTGATGTTCCGGTACAAAACAATTTTCGGCGGAGAGTTGGATGCCAGGACGTTTGATAATCAGGAAACAGAGGTCAAACTCAAATCTTTGACATTAAATAAATTCATTGGGACAGGTATGCCCAATGCTTACAAAGTTAGTTGATTTTTACTGCTACGATAGTAGAGAAAAATACCGTCTTGACTACCGTTGCAACAAAGTCATTCATAATTCCCAAATCACTGAGGTTGCTTTGTTGTCTAAATAATGTGTAAATGAGGTTTTTATACAGCTAAAATATACGGTTAATAAAGTACTGCCCCGTCGGGGAAGATATGCGCCTGCACAAAATCATACCGCGTAAAATTATAAGGAAAAACAGCGCTTCTCGAATGTAAGATATTTCTTAGAACAGGTTTTATTGCTGATTTTGCATGTACAAAAAATAGCGCCTTTGCAGTTTTATCATTGTAATATGCACTTTAAACGTAAAAAGTAAACCCAAGCACGTTAATGCGGCGCTTGGGTTTTTCTGTTTCAGCCTTATTCTTTCACCGCTTTCTCCGCTTTTTCATTATCTTTGTGCCTCTAAACAGGCGAATAGTTATGAAGATACAAATCATCAATGGCCCTAACCTCAACTTGCTTGGCGTCCGCGAACCGGAGATATATGGCGGTCAGACGTTTGGCGACTATCTGGAACAATTGCGGGCCGGTAATCCCGGTATTGAGATCGACTATTTTCAATCGAACGTGGAGGGAGAAATCATCAACAGGATTCAGGAAGCGGGTTTTGAAAGCGACGGCATCATTCTCAACGCGGGCGGATATACCCACACTTCCGTAGCCATCCGGGACGCTATCAAGGCGGTTCCCGCTCCGGTTGTAGAGGTGCATGTCTCCAATGTGCATGCACGCGAGGAGTTCCGCCGTCATTCGATGTTGTCGGCTGTTTGCCTCGGCGTGATCGCCGGTTTCGGAACCGACTCCTACCGCCTGGCGTTGAACGCTTTGGTTCACGGTTCGTAAATCTCTCTTAAAAAACAAAATCAAAACGCAAGTGTTTCAGCTTATTTCCCGGACGGATAAAAACGTTCAGGAATACTCGATACAAAAAATATATGTATAAGCATACTAAAATTATTGCTACTATTTCCGATAAACGGTGCGATGCGCCTTTTTTAAAACAGTTGTTCGATGCGGGAATGAATGTGGTAAGACTTAATTCGGCCCATATTGATGAGGAAGGGTTCCTTCGTATTATTCACAACGTAAGGGCGGTGTCGGGCCGGATAGCGATACTGGTAGATACCAAAGGGCCGGAGATCCGTACCACAATAATGGAGAACCCCCTCGAACTGAAAACCGGCGATGAGATAAAGATTGCGGGTAACCCGGAGGGAATATCTTCGCGGGAGACCGTATATATCACCTACCGGAATATCACCGAGGAGATGCATGTAGGGGATGACATCCTGATAGATGACGGAGAAATAGACCTCGAAGTAATTAAGGTATCAAACGATTACCTGCTCTGCCGGGCCAAAAACGACGGCGTGATAGGTAGCCGTAAAAGCGTGAATATCCCCGGCGTGCGCATCAGCCTTCCGGCGATTAGCGAATGGGACAGGAAATTTCTCGAATTATCGGCGAAACATGATGTGGACTTTATCGCCCACTCGTTTGTGAGGAACCGGGAGGATGTGGAGGCCGTGCAGGAAATATTGGATGAGCTGGGAAGCCCTATCAAGATTATCGCCAAGATAGAGAACCAGGATGGAGTAGACAATGCCGATGAGATACTGGAAGCGGCGTACGGCATTATGATTGCCCGGGGCGACCTGGGAATAGAGGTGGAGCAGGAAAAAATACCCGGCATACAGCGTATGCTGATCAGAAAAGCCATTCGCCATAAGAAACCGGTTATTGTGGCCACCCAGATGCTGCACTCCATGATCCGCAATCCCCGCCCTACACGCGCGGAGATCACGGATATTGCCAATGCTATCTTTTACCGTACCGATGCGGTGATGCTCAGCGGAGAAACCGCCTATGGCAAATATCCGGTAGAGGCGGTGCGCACCATGGCTAAAACGGCTTACGAGGCCGAATTGACAAAACTCTCGGAAAATGACATCCGCGTACCTTATGATCCTGACGACGATAGCGAAGTGACCGAGTTCCTGGCCAAACAAGCGGTGAAAACGTCCATCCGGTTAAACGTGAGGGCTATCGTAACCGATAGCCACACCGGACGCACTGCCAGGGTGCTGGCTGCATTCAGGGGAAAAAGCCCTATCTTTGCCATTACTACCACCAAAAGGCTGGCGCGCGAACTGGCATTGTCATACGGCGTTTGGGCGGAATACCAGCAAGGGAAAGGCGACGGCAATACCAAAGAAAGCAGAAGGGCTTATTTCGTGGAAGCGATCAGGAAATTGATAGGCAGAAACATGATTGAGCCTCAGGACAGGGTGGCTTACTTAGGTGGTAGCTTCGGCGAGACCGGCGGCACTACTTACCTGGAAATCTCGGAGGCCTGGAGAATTCTCGAAGCCAAAGAGAAATACAATCTGCCCGATTATACAATGTGAACCGTTTCAATTTGGGATTGGGGATTTGGGATTTGGGAAAAGGGCTGGGGTTGATGACCCGGAAGCCTTTTGATTTGGGAATTGGGATTTGGGAATTGGGATGTTGGGGGCTGGAGGTGCGGAGGTGGTTCTATTTTGATCTTGTGTCTTGGCTCTTGCATCTTGCATCTTGCATCTTGCATCTTGTGTCTTGTGTCTTGTGTCTTGTGATGATATAACTAAGGAGGAACGGCGGTTGGACAAAATAGAAGAATATATACTCTCGCATATAGATGCGGAACCGGAGTTACTGAAAAAGATCGACCGTGACGCGCATGTACGGCTATTGCAGGGAAACATGAATTCCGGGCATTTGCAGGGGCGGTTCCTGAAAATGATCACGCAAATGATCCGTCCGAAGCGGGTGCTGGAGGTGGGTACTTTTGTAGGATATTCCGCTCTCTGTTTCGCGGAAGGGCTTGACGGGGACGGAGAAATCCATACCATTGAAATTGATGATGAACTCGAAGAGCGGATAAGGTATAATTTTGCCCTGTCGGAGTATGAAAACAAAATCAGGCTCTATATAGGCGATGCGATATATATTATCCCCTGTTTCCCGAATGAGTATTTTGACCTGGCATTTATTGACGCAGGCAAAGAGGCTTACCGGGATTATTACGAGGCAACGCTTCCCAAAATAAAGAAAGGGGGGGTTATGCTGGTAGATAATACCCTGTGGTATGGAAAAGTGGTGGAAAAGGTAAGGAATGCCGATTGGGCCACCCAGGGAATTTTGGCGTTTAACAGGGAACTGGCGGACGACGACAGGGTGGAGAAAGTGATTGTGCCCCTCCGCGACGGATTGACGTTGATAAGAAAGAAATAAAACAGTATGGATACGAACAGACAACAGAAAGTAAACCGGTTGATACAAAAAGAACTCAGTGAGATTTTTCTGTTAGACGCCAAAAAGATGCAGGGCGTATTGATCTCGGTGACCAACGTGCGGGTATCGCCCGACCTGGGTATTGCTCATGCCTACCTGAGCGTTTTCCCGTCGGAGAAAGCCGGGGAGCTGGTAAAGAATATCAATGAAAATGTGAAGACCGTCCGCTACGATTTGGGCAGGCGGTTGAGAAACCAGTTGCGGGTGATTCCCGAACTGACGTTCCATGTGGACGACTCGCTCGATTATATCGAGAATATCGACAGGCTGTTGAAAGACCGGTAAACCGGCGGCGGTTGCAGGATATAAAATATTCCGACATGATGAAGCCTTGTATGAATTTGTTTCCGCGCTAAAATGTACGCCTTATTATGAATGTTCCCTTTTTTATAGCGCGCAGGTACCTTTTTTCAAAGAAATCGCACAATGCCATCAACGTGATTTCCACTATCTCTGTGTGCGGTATCGCCATCGCTACCGCGGCAATGGTATGTGTACTTTCGGTATTCAATGGTTTCGGCGGCATTGTGGAGAGTATGTTCAGCGTGTTCGACCCCGACCTGAAAATTACGGTAAAGGAGGGTAAGGTGTTCGATTATCATACGCCGGAGTTTGAAAAAGCATTGCAGGTAAACGGCATACTGATAATTTCCGAATCGCTGGAAGAAAACGCCCTTTTTATGTACGGAGAGAGCCAGGTGCCGGTACTGATGAAAGGGGCGTCGGAGGAATTTAAGTTGATGGCCGATATGGAGAAACTGCTGCTCGACGGCTCGTTTAAACTGCGGGAGGATGTGGTGGATTACGCTACGCTGGGTAGCGGACTGGCGGTAACGCTCGGCGCACGCCCCGGATTTGTCAATCCTATTGAAATATATGTTCCCAAGCGCAACGTTGGGGTAAACCTGGCTAATCCTGCGGCTGCGTTCACGAAAGGCTACGTGATGATTGGAGGGGTTTTCAGCCTTAATTCGCCGGAGTACGACGAGCAAATGGCCATTATCCCTATTCAACTGGCGCGGGATCTTTTTGGTTACGATAAAGAGGTAACGTCGCTGGATATTCAATTAGCGCCGCATGTTTCCGCCGGCAAAGTGAAGCGTGAGATACAACGCGCGTTGGGAGATAATTTCGTCGTGGAAGACCGGTTTGAACAACAACGCGAATCGTACCGGATGCTCCAAATAGAGAAATGGGTCACTTTCCTTATATTGGCATTTATCTTGCTGATTGCGGTCTTTAACGTAGTGGGATCGCTTTCGATGCTGATAGTGGAAAAGCGCGGCGACATCAAAAGCCTGCAAAATATGGGTGCGCCCGGTCAACTCATATCGCGCATCTTTTTGTATGAGGGGTGGCTGATTACGTTTACCGGGATTATTACCGGAATTGTTGCAGGACTGGCATTGTGCCTGCTGCAACAGTATTTTGGGCTGCTCCGGCTGAGCAATACGCCCGGCGCTTACATCATTGACGCTTATCCGGTGATCGTCAAAATAGCGGATATAGCGGTCGTTTTTGCGGTGGTGAGCCTGATAGGCCTGTTGACGGTGCTCTATCCGGTCAATAGTTTAAAGAAAGAACTCAAGCAATAAAGAGGTGAAAAAAGTATGAAGATAGCGATTGTTGGGACGGGATATGTGGGATTGGTTTCCGGCGCCTGCTTTTCTGAAATGGGCGTTGATGTAACCTGCGTGGATATTGACCGTGAAAAAATCGAAAGGCTGGAAAAGGGGATTATCCCCATCTACGAGCCGGGATTAAAAAATATAGTGACCCGCAACCATGAAGCGGACAGGCTCCATTTTTCCACCAACCTGCCGGCCATACTAAACGATATGGAAATTGTGTTTATCGCGGTGGGCACTCCCTCGGATGAGAACGGAAACGCGGATCTTTCGTCTGTGATGGCGGTGGTACGCACCATTGCCGAGCACATGTTGAAACCCCTGCTGATTGTTACCAAGAGCACCGTTCCCGTGGGAACTTCCTATCGGATCAGGGATATGGTGAGGAAGCGGCTCGATGAACGGGGGCTGCCGGGCCTGCAATTTGATGTGGCTTCCAATCCCGAATTTTTGAAAGAAGGCGCTGCCGTGAACGATTTTATGAGTCCCGACCGGGTGGTTGTGGGCGTGGAGAACGAAGCGGCGAAGGGGCTGATGACAAAACTTTATCGTCCGTTCCTGCTGAATAATTTCCGGGTGATATTTATGGATATTCTCTCCTCGGAGATGACGAAATATGCTTCCAACGCCATGCTTGCTACCCGTATCAGCTTTATGAACGATATAGCCAACCTGTGCGAGCGGGTGGGGGCCGACGTGAATATGGTGCGCCGGGGAATGGGCAGTGATTCCCGTATAGGCAGGAGTTTCCTCTATCCCGGTTGCGGTTATGGAGGCAGTTGTTTTCCAAAGGATATTCGCGCGCTGATTAAGGCGGCGGAAAACGCCGGATATGAAATGAGCGTGTTGAAAGCCGTAGAGGAGGTGAATAACCGGCAGAAAGATATCCTGTTTCAAAAATTCAAAGACCATTTTAAGGGCGAAATGAAAGGGAAAACAGCGGCTGTGTGGGGATTGTCGTTTAAGCCGGAGACCGACGATGTACGCGAAGCGCCTTCACTCACCCTGATAGGGAGTTTGCTGGAAGCCGGCGTAGCTGTGCGGGCTTATGATCCGGCGGCGATGCAGGAAGCGCGCCGTTGCCTGAACGATTCCATCTATTATGCGTCTGATATTTATGACGCCGCCAACGGCGCCGATGCGCTGATTGTAGCCACGGAATGGAAAGAATTCCGCCTTCCCAACTGGAGCATCCTGAAAAAGATCATGAACAACCATGTTGTGATCGACGGCAGGAATATCTATAACATGGAGGAACTCGCCTCCTGCGGTTTTGCTTACAACGGGATAGGACAATAGCGAAATTTGTCGCACCCGCCTCCGCATTGAACCGTTTAAAATGTAAGCAATGAAAACAGTTGAAAGGAGTACCGGCTCAAAAGGTCGGTATTCCTGTTTAGGGATGTCAAATAAATAGTCAATCCTTATTAACCCCCGATCTTCAGAATTAGGGGTTGTAGTTTTTTCTGAAAAAAGAGCTGAAAAAAGAGCCAAATAATTTTCTCTTTCAGTTTTTCTATCATTTTCTTGAAG
>JAISZV010000038.1 GCA_031284475.1 Proteiniphilum sp.
GTTGTATGGCTCGATCCCACAGAATTTAAAAGTACATGGCTGGGAAATAAGTCGATTTACCGCACGCGGATGGCTATTGCCGACGGGGGTGAACTGATTGTACTGGCTCCGGCGCTGAAAGAGTTCGGAGAAGACAAAACGATGGATTTGTTGATCCGTAAATATGGTTATTTCGGTACGCCCCATACATTGAAAGCGGTATCTGAAAACCGGGAACTCTGGGAGAATCTGGGGGCGGCGGCGCATCTTATCCACGGATCTTCCGAAGGGCGGTTTTCCATTACTTATTGCCCCGGCAAAGGCCCGGAGAACCTTACCCGTGAGGAGATAAGGAGCGTCGGTTTCCGATGGGGCGACATCGACGAAACCATGCGGAGATATGATCCCCTGCGCCTGAAAGAGGGTTTCAATACGCTTCCCGGCGGAGAGGAGGTTTACTATATTTCAAGCCCTGCGCTCGGTTTGTGGGCGCACAAAGACCGGTTTTCATAATTTATAAACTCCATATTACACATCATGACAACAAGAAGAGAATTTATCAAAGACGCAGCCCTGGCTTCAGCCGGGCTGGCCATGGGCGGCATATCTACTACAATGAATGCCGCAAGTTACAACAGGGTGGTGGGCGCCAATAAAAAAGTAAATCTGGCCCACATCGGCGTAGGAAACAGGGGATGGGAAATCATCAATGATTTCGACAAAACGGGATTGGCTAATGTAGTGGCCCTTTGCGACGTGGATTTGGGGGCCGAGCATACGAAACCGGCGCTCAACAAATTCCCGAATGCAAAACGGTTCAAAGATTTCAGGGAGATGTTCGATAAGATGGGCAACGAGATTGAGGCGGTGACCATCGCGATCCCCGATTTCGCTCATTTCCCCGCGGCGATGAGGTCGATGGCCGAAGGGAAACATGTCTATGTAGAAAAACCGCTGACCCGCACTTTCCACGAATCGGAACTGCTCCTGAAGGCGGCGAAGAAATACCCGAATGTCGTCACCCAGATGGGAAATCAGGGACATTCGGACGCCAACTATTTCCAGTTTAAAGCATGGAAAGAAGCGGGTATTATTAAAGATGTGACGGCAGTTACGGCGCACATGAACAACTCGCGCCGCTGGCACGGATGGGATTCCAATATCAAAAAGTTCCCCGCCGCCGAACCCATCCCCGGAACATTGGAATGGGATGTATGGTTGATGGCGCAACGGTACCACGACTACAACAAGGACTTTCATTACGGACAGTGGCGCTGCTGGTATGATTTCGGGATGGGCGCCCTGGGCGATTGGGGTGCGCATATTCTCGACACGGTGCATCAATTCCTTGACCTGGGGCTGCCGGAAGAAGTTACGCCGTTAAAGCTGAAAGAGCATAACGACTATTTTTACCCCATGTCGAGCACCATAGAGTTTAAATTCCCGAAACGGGGAAATATGCCTCCGTTAGTCATCACCTGGTACGACGGGCTGGATAATATTCCTTCCGTGCCGAAAGGTTACGGCGTATCGGAACTCGATCCCAATATCCCCACCGTAGCCGGCGGGCAGATACAACCGGCCAAACTGAATCCCGGAAAAGAGATATACAGCAAGGAATTGATATTCAAGGGTGGATCGCATGGCAGTACGTTGAGCATCATTCCCGAAGAGAAAGCGAAAGCAATGGAGAAAAACCTTCCCGAAGTGCCGAAGAGCCCTTCCACCCATTTCGCCAACTTCCTGTTGGCCTGCCAGGGCAAGGAAAAAACCCGCTCTCCGTTTGAAATATCCGCGCCGTTAAGTCAGGTCTTTTGCCTGGGAGTGGCCGCACAGAAACTCAATCGCAAGATCGTGTTCGACCGCGAAACCAAACGGGTTACCAACGACGCCTTTGCCGATGCTTACCTTGTAGGCGAACCACCGCGTAAGGGATGGGAAGATTATTATAAAATTTAAAATTTGGGATATAGGATATAGAATTTGGGATATGGGATTTGGGAAATTACTTTCCCACTTTCTTCCTTTCCCGCTTAAACACATCAAAAGTTATGATAAAAAAAACAGTAATAACAGTTTTAGCAGTGATAATAACCGCCTCTGCATGGGGGCAGGAGCCGAAATGGGAAAGCCTGTTCAACGGGCGTAACCTGCGGGAATGGGAAAAATTGAACGGAACAGCCGAGTACAAAGTTCAGGACAACGCCATTATCGGTATTTCAAAAATGAATACCCCCAATACTTTCCTGGCGACCAAAAAGATGTACGGCAATTTTATCCTGGAGTTTGAATTTAAGGTTGACGACGGGTTAAACTCCGGCGTCCAGTTCAGGAGCAATAGCCTGAAAGATTACAAAGACGGCCGTGTTCATGGCTACCAGTTTGAGATTGATCCTTCCGGCAGGGCATGGACGGGAGGAATTTACGACGAAGCGCGCCGGGGGTGGCTCTACCCGATGAACTACAACCCGGAAGGGCAGAAAGCATTCAGGAGCGGCGAGTGGAACGCTGTCCGCATCGAAGCGATCGACAGTTCCATCCGTACATGGGTGAACGGCGTCCTCTGCGCTAACCTGCTGGATAATACCACTCTGTCGGGGTTCATCGCATTGCAGGTACATTCCATCGGTAATGCCGACCTGGAAGGAAAGGCCGTTGCCTGGCGCAATATAAGGATACTCACGCAAGATACGGAAAGATTTAAAACACCCGAAAATAATAAAGTGAAACAGATCAATACAATAGCCAATACCATCTCTGAACGTGAAGCAGCGCAAGGATGGAAACTGCTGTGGGACGGTAAGACCACTGAAGGGTGGCGTGGCGCTAAACTGGATCATTTCCCGGAAAAAGGATGGTCTATTGAAGACGGAATACTGAAAGTACACAAAAACGACGGCGGCGAATCCACCAATGGCGGTGATATCGTCACTACTCGGCCCTATAAGAATTTTGTGTTGAAAGTGGATTTCAAAATAACCGAAGGCGCCAACAGCGGCGTCAAATATTTTGTGGATACCAACCTGAATAAAGGGGAAGGATCGGCCATCGGTTGCGAATATCAGATATTAGACGACAAGCGCCATCCGGACGCAAAGTTGGGCGTTGAGGGAAACCGGACGCTGGGTTCGCTTTACGACCTGATACCTGCTCCGCAGGACAAACCTTTCCGTAGCGGATTCTTTAATACCGCTATGGTGGTTGTCAGGGGAAACCATGTGGAGCACTGGCTGAACGGCGTGAAGATTATTGAATACGAGCGGAATAACCAGATGTGGGAAGCGCTGGTGAATTTCAGCAAGTACAAAGATTGGCCCAATTTCGGCAATGCGGAAGAGGGACTGCTCCTCCTGCAAGACCATGGCGACGAGGTGTGGTTTCAGAATATAAAAATAAAAGAGTTAGATTAAGCGGAATCGGAAGCTGTCTCAAAACGAGGCGGCTTTCTTTTTTAAGAAGGAAATCAATCAGTTCCGGAATCCGATCAAATGAATTTTCGGGTATTCGCCTTTGACGTCGTTATCCAAGTATTTGGAAAGTTGTAGCGTTTCGTCGAAATAGCTCAATCTCTCGTTTCTTTGATCCGGACGGCAGGGTATTGAAGGAAGTTCCGCCGGATGCAATGTAGAGTAACGGGTATGCTTGGATACCAGGAACTTTCTCACATCTTCAATATACTCCAATGGGATGTTCGCGTGAAACTTCTTCCGCAAGCTATCTTGATCGGCGCTGCCGCTTTCCATGGGAGTATATTTCAGGATGCCCTCCCCTGAGTTTTTATTTTCCTCTTTCGGAATAGGGAGTTTCAGGGTGTGCATCAGGTTAATGACGTCGCTTGTTAGTAACTGGGACTTAAATTCGAGCACTTCCAGGTCTCGTATCTTGGTTTTCGCTTCTATATTTTGTTGTTTCAAATGCTCTAAAGAAACGTCCACTTCGGTATTGAAGTTCCTGAACTTCAATTCCAGTTCATGCAGTATATCGTAAAAATCAGGCGTATTGTCGAAACGGTCGAAACGAAGATCTTCCGGCAGGAGTTTTAACTTTAACAAGTGCTCTTCCGACGGGTAATACCGGTCGAATCCTTTTTCCTGAAGTTTCCGGTGCGTTGCGCAGATGCAAACTTTATTCCGGTACATGTGCCGTATCAGGTCGGACAGAATTTTAGACTGAAAGGTGCGTTTGATCTGTTGTTGTTTCGACTCCCGGCGAATGGCTTGCCAGGTTAGTACTGTTCCCAGGGCGGCAAACACGGCCAGAAGGAGATTAGCGACTTCGTCGATATCCGTTTGAGTTAAATGGGTAGGAGTTGTGTTTTCCGAAATTCTCTCTGATGTTTGTGCAATTTTGTTTAATGTACTGTCTTGTTCGGCTTCAATACCGTGAACGCTTGTTAACAGGATCATCGCAGAAGCGGCCAGTAAAATAAATCGTTTTGTTTGCATGAAATAAAATATCTTTTGCAGGTAGCCGGAAAAATGCTATTTTTGCAGTTCCTTTTGGCTCTGTAGTTCAATGGATAGAATAGCGGTTTCCTAAACCGTAGATCCGGGTTCGATTCCCGGCGGAGCTACAAAAAGGCTTATTCTTTTTACAAGGGTAAGTTTTTTTGCCGCAATTACAGCGGAATAAAGGTATATTTGCGGTGCAAAGTTCCACAATAGTTCTACAAAATTTCCGTTCTTCCTTTTACCTTGTCTTGTTTGCCGTCATCGTGTTCTTCGTGTTGCCCGATTTTCAGGTTTCCGTTGTATTTGCCGCCCTTTTCTACTTCCAAAAATTCCGATACGACGTCGCCATGTACCGACCCGGTCGCTTTCAGAATAAGTTCTTTACTTTTGATAGTGCCTTTGATATGTCCGAAGATAATGATATTATCGCTTTCAAGACAGCCTTCCACATCCGCTTTTTCCCCAAGGATAATTCCTTGTTTGGACGATATGTTCCCTTCCGCTTTGCCGTCGATCCGGACGATGCCGTCTCCATGAATGTCCCCTTTGAAAACAATATCGTTAC
>JAISZV010000048.1 GCA_031284475.1 Proteiniphilum sp.
TGTATATTTTGCCTGTTTAAGCATTTTCTGTAATTTTTCACCGGGGGTAAAAATCACGCCCGCTTTCTTTGCGGCGGCTGCCGTTACTTCTTCGGCTGTCTCTTTTCCCTCGCTGTTCAATGTGATACGAAAATATCATGTATTTTTCATTATTTGCCCCTGTTCCCTTTTGCGCCTTTGCGCCCAATTTTACAGGTTTGCTTTCAATAAAGGTTCTATTTCCGAAGAAGATGGCCTCGGAGCGTCCGACGATATGATCGTGCCGTCTTTTCCTATGAGAACAAATCTTGGGATACCGTATACCTTGTACGGCCTTATGATTCCGTCGCGCGCATCGTCGCCGGCAAACAGTTGAACGCCTTTTAAATCTTCTTTTACAAGGTAGTCTTTCCATTTCTGATGGTCGCTGGACTCATCGGTAGAGACACTCATAAATACGATGTTTTCATTGCCGTGGTATTCCTGTTCCAGTTTCTTGAGATGGGGAAGTTCCTGTTTGCAGGGGCCGCACCACGTAGCCCAGACGTCAATATATACCAGTTTGCCTTTGAAATCGGACAAAGCCACCTGTTGGCCGTTTCTGTCGGCAAACTTGAAATCCATTGCAGGGCTGCCGTCTTTGGAGTCGTATAATGCGAGTTCCATTTCGCGCAGTTTGCTTTTTTGATTTTCGGTGACTAAATATTTTCCGTACAGTTTTTTATAGTCGAGCAATCCCGCCGGCGTCTTTTTATTGGAAGCATATTTCAGCGCGAGTTCTCCCTTGAGGGTATCGTTTGCAATCTTTGATATATTTTCCATGATTGCATCCAACGGATTGGCTATTTTCTGATTTTCAAGCCTGAGATTGTTAAAAATAACCTTTTCGACAATTTCTATTCCCGACGGAGCGTATTTCATGATTGCGGCAGTCTGCGTCAAATCGGCGATATTCATGTTCCGGTAGTAATCGGGAAAATCTTCGTTTTCGGGATGCGCCGTTCTCGGCGTATATACGAAATGTATGGCAATATCTAAGAGATTGAATTTTTTGTATTCCTCGAATGCCCGGTTAAACTCCCTGTTGCCGGTTGCGTTTTTCGGATAAGTCTCCAATTCCTTCAATTTATCTTCAAACAACGGAAAAAAGTCCTCGTAAGTACTGTTTCCCTTGTCGAAATAAACCGCTTTCCATTCCAGCGGTTGTATGAAATCGTGCCATTTGGCTACTTCCCGGTTTTCGGGACTGTTGCTCCCGTTCAGGATATAAGAATCTTCCGTCACGGTAAAATTAAGATTGTCGCCCGGTTTAAGATAAAAAGCGTATCTGTTTGCGGCGGATTCTTTCGGGCCGATATAATAAAAATCTCCCGTCGAAGGCTTGTTTGCGAAATAAAACGTGCTGTTTTCATATATCGAAGACGAGGCTATTTCGGTTAAACTTCCGTCCGTTAATTTGTAGAGATATATTTTTTCGGGGATATTTCTGTTCCATTTCCCCGATACCGTTGCTAATCCGCCGTTGTTTTGTTCGTTGTTGCAGGCGGCAAATGCCAACAGTGTCAATAATAATATTAATAGTCTGTTCATATTTGATTACATTTTATTTTATCTAAAGACTTTGAAATATTCGAAGAATTTGCAGTGATTTCCTCCGGCCGTCGCTGACTTTGCGTAACATGAGCCGTAATTTATTTTTTATTAAAGCGCCGTGAAGCCTATACAACCTCGCGACGCTTTAATACCTTTTACATATAAAACCATCAAATTACTCTCTATACATCAAAAACCGGGCGTTACCCGTACCCTGATAAGTAAAAGCAGGAGTGGTTTCAAATTCGGGATTACCCAATCCGAGGACATTGAAAGCATACATTTTCCAACCGTTGCTGCTGTTGGTGAGTATTGCCAGATAGTTGAACGAATTGGCTTTATATAAATTTGTCATATACGAAATTGTTTCGCCGGCGGGAAACTCTTTCATCAACGACTCTTTGGCGTCCAGGCCCGGAGCGTTTCTATAAACGCTCAACTTGTTGCCGTCGGCAAAATAGGCGAAATTACCCGTAAACGGAGCGGCTTTAACCGATGCGTTGGGAAATTTGCTTCCCGCGGGAATAGTGTCAAAAGCCACCCTGGTAGGATCACTTTCCGATACGGCAATAGGATATGCGTTTGAGTTGTTATAATTCAAAGTTGCAAGATAGTATTCATCTTTATCAAGGCTTTTCATAACCGCAAGGCCTCTTGTCGTGGCGCCATATTGCGATACTCCCGAAGCGGACAAAAGATTGATTAAAGTTGCGTCCATATTGGTAGTAGGTATGGCTCCCGTTCTGAATGTAACCATATCGGAATAGGCGTCCACATGGTAGAAAGTATGGTTATCCATATCAAAACCCATGGCGTTTCCGCTTCTGTGCACCATCATATCCGGATGAAAGGTATAAAAACCTGTTTTAATCGTTAATTTTCCTATATTTGTCATCATACCATAGATCGCCGATATTTTGCCGTCGTTTATGAGAAATAAATTAGCGCTAAATGAATAACCTATATTTTGCGGGCGGCAAACCGTAGGCGTATAAAATACGTCCTGCTGGTTTTTGAACAGGTTAAGTTCTTTTGAATTGAATACCTTGATATCTTCATCCGAAAGAATGTGATATACGCTCTGATTCGACAAAGTTTGGGTTACTTTACCATTCTCGTCTATCAGTTGATGGTAATAACGTGTCGGTTGATATTCAATCTTTACGGCGTTACCTTTTAGCCGGCTTCCTGCCGGATCCGCCAAAGTGAGCAGCACATCGGGATAAAGAGTACCGTCGTTTTTAATATAATCGAAATCCGTTTCATTGTCAATATCTTTCAAAACGAACCATCCGGCGCCTACTTCCGTCGCTTTTATATTTAATATCACTTCCTTGCGGACATATATATCGCGCACCGAATCTCTTACCGCAAAATTAAGATAGTAGTTGCCTACGGCGAGAGTAACCTGCTGATTCAGTTTTTTCGTATTGCCCCATACCGTTTTTTCCGGCAATGCTCCCGCATAGTTCACCGGCATTACATACCAGCTGTAGGTATAGTTCTCCTGGTTTTCTTTGATTGTGACCTCAGGCTCTAAGACAAGATATTCGCCTTTCATAATTGAGGTATCTTTTATGCCTGATATGCTTACAGGCAATACAGCTTCGGCGTCCCGGTATTCGTAATTCCCATAATCCGTAACGCAGGAAGCCAGGAACAGAACCGTTAATAACCCGGATGTTATAAATATATTTTTTACTTTCATCGTAATAAACTTTTAAATAAGTAATCAACTATGAATTAAATGTTACAAGATTTCCGTTTGCTTCCCTGAGCGGGTTGTCGGGATGAGCGGCGTTGTATTCGAGCAGTCGTTGCTTTGCGAGCGCTCCAAAATACGTTAACATAGTCATATCTGTGGGAACCGTATTCCAGTCGGTATATCCCGTTATATCAATGATAAAACGCATTTTAACAGGTCCCCAGCTTCTTCCGAAAGCAAAATACCATCTGCTATCCCATGCTCCGGGTTTTTCTATAAGGTCTGTTGTAGTAAGGACGAATCTTTGCTTTTCAACTATGCCCGGGCGAAAATATTCGTTGGTAACCAGCGCCAGTTCGAGCCTTACTTTGAGGCTATCAAGGCTTTCATCTCTTATGAAGACCACCGGTATATCAACATATTCCTTTCCCGCCGGCACTTGCAGCAAAGGTTTCAGGCTTGCATCGTCGAAAGGTACATAGTGAACCCCGGCAACAGCGGCTGCCGAGTCGCCGGCATTTGTCTGGACAATAGCCACAGGACGGGCTTGCGACGACAATTCGCCCATAGTGTTTACTCTTACCAGTATGGTATCTTTCAAGATATCCGAGTTCAGCAGGAAGAACGAATGATTTATACTGTCAACTTTGCTGTAACCGGCGCCATCAAAATAGACAGCCGGTTCATTCTCGTATTTCAACATTTCATTCTGACTACAAGCTGTAACAATAAGTACAAGCAGCAGTAGATAAATAAATTTAAATCTTTTCATAATCATCAATCTTTTTAATTCAGAATTTATTCAAATTTTAATTGACTTTTGGGCTTCGGAATCACGTATCCGTTAGCCGGTACGGTGAATGCCGCGGGCCATGTGAAACTTTCGTAATTGTGTTTCTTATAAAAGAAAAACATTTGTCCTTCGCCGTAAAATTCTTTGCGATATTCTTTTTCGAGGCGGCTTAACCTTGCATTTTCATCAACGAAAGACGTTTCCTCAACGGAAATATTCATAGAGCGGGAAGTACGGTATGCGGAGAAATAGGGCTTGGCTTCTTCCAAAGACAAATCTTCTATCAATATAAGGTATAATTCCGACAGGCGAAGCAGAGGAACTCTGTTGTTTGAGGGTACCGCTTCCGTACCGGAATATTTCAGGAAAAACATGTTCGTTTGGTATCCCGACTTATATTCCCAATAGCGCGAAGGGCGGCGTATGTCGTCCGGATTCACCGAAATTTCATACGCGGTATTTATACTGTTCTGAGCTTGAGTAAGCGAAGCCGATGCATCTATAAATAGAGGACTTATTATAGACCGTAAATTTGAATTTTGTATTCCGAACAGATGTTCGCTGTACATTACCATATTTTTATTGTCGTCACTATACGAAGTCTCATTGGCAAGCGTAAATTTGGGAGAATCGTTATCGTTATCGTTTACCGCTTCTATTACCTTTTTTGCATATTCGGCCGCTTGCGGTTTATTACCGGCCCAGTGATAGAAACGCGCTTTTGTTCCCAATACCGCATAGTAATTAAACCGCGCTTGACGGAACAGTTGCCATGAATCTTTCGGGTAATTTTCCTCCGTTCGGTCTTCGTCGCGATTTAGCAGCCAATTGGTGTTGATAATCAAAGGGTCGATTTCCAGCAGTTTTTCAGCGGCATTAAGATCTGCTTCTATCAGTTTCAAAACCTCGGAATAAGAGATCGAAAGCAGTTTATTGGGGTCTTTCGTCAATTCCGTTACGTATGGAATTGCAATATCCCCCTGTTGGGCAATATCCGGTACGGGCCCAAACAGGCGCAAAACTTCAAGATGCAGAAAAGCGCGTAAACCGAGCGCTTCGCCTTTTATCAGCCTGTCGTTATTATACTGGAATTTCACATCCGAGGTTTCAATATTTTCCAGAATATTGTTCAACTGTGCAATAACCTTGTAATAATTGAGCCAGAGATTGCTGGTAAGAGATTCGACGTTTGAATATGTATATTCGTAATTCATCAGTCTGTAAAGTTCCGAAGTTGTTTCCGAAGTTGTCCAATGCCTGCTTAGCGCTTCGGGGATATACATGCTTGCATTTTTTCCGTATAGCTGCTGTTGGGCTATAAGGATATAAGCTCCGGTTAATGCGTGTTTGTACCCGTCTTCGGACAGAAAAAGTTCGCTTTCCCTTATTTCGGAACGGGGGCTTACGTCGAGCCAGTCATTGCATGCGTTAAACGCTAATGCAACGCCCAATAATATTATTAAATATCTTCTTTTCATATTGATATGCTTTTAACTTAAAACCTAAATGTTAACGATACGGAGAATTTTCGCGAGAAAGGATAATCCAGCCCTCTTTCACGTTTGATTGTGGATAGATACAGAAGATCTTCCATATAGCCTCTTACCGACAGGTAGGGGATGGACAGATGCTTTTTAGTCCATTCGACAGGGAAATCGTATCCTAAACTTATAGTCTGGAATCTGAACGAGTTTTCGTCCATAACAAAACGAGTTGTAGAGTTTGTGGTAGAAAGATCATTAACGCCTTTGTACAGGGCTATGTCTCCGGGTTGTTTCCAGCGTTCGTACAACGCTCTTCTGTCGAGGTTGTCGTAAGGATATACGTTTTCGACTTTAGATGCAAGCGTGGAATTATATATCTGCCCTCCGGTGCGATAGGTGAAATAGGCGCTCAGGTATATTCCTTTGTAACGGAGCGTGGTATTCAATGATCCTGAAATTTTAGGCTCTGATACTCCACATGCAACTTTGTCTTTGGCGTCCCATATATATGTCTCCGAACCGTCGGCTTTTATGAATATTTCTTTTCCGTTGCTGGGGTCAATACCTTTTGAACGGACAGCAAATATGGTTGACAGCGACTCTCCCTCCTTGTACAGGAAACTCGGATTGATGGAACTTTGCCCCAACAGTTCATCGTTAAGGGTTTCCAGGGAGTTTGATATTTCCTTAATTATATTTGTATTATGAATCAGCGTTCCTCCTACCGACCAGTTCAGTTTTTGCTTACGGTCTTGCAAAATAAAAGCATTGAAGCTAAGTTCTATACCTTTATTTTCGACCTTGCCTATATTGGCTGTGTAACCTTCAAAACCGCCGGCAGTAGGTATATCGATAGTAGCAAGCAGATTATCCGTCATTTTTCGGTAAACGTCTACATTTAATCTGATTCTGTTATCAAACAGTTCCCATTCCGTTCCCAGATTGTACTGGTTTGTCTGCTGCCATCCCAGATCTTCGTTGCCCAGCGCCATAATATATGAACCGAACCAGTTCTGATAATTTTTTCCTCCGAAACCCTGGTATGTAAGCAGCGCCAGATACGGGCTGAATTGCTGCGAACCGGTTACGCCATACGAAAGGCGCAGGCGGGCAGTGTTGACAATCTTGTTGTTCTGCAAAAACTTTTCGTTGTTAAGATTCCATCCTACCCCTGTTGACCAGAAAGGAGCATATCTTTTATTTGTTCCGAACTGCGACGAACCTTCGTATGCGCCGTTGATATCAACGAAATACCGGCGATTGTACGTATAGTTTCCGTTTAATATAAAGTTTGAACTCCGGCGTATGCTTTCGCTTCCGCTCGGCCTTCCGTCTTTCAGGTATTTACTTGTCATACCCAAAAAATCCATATTCAGGAGAGTGATGCCTTCGCCTGTAACCGAATAGCTTTCGGCTTTTGTTTCGTTTATAGTCCACCCTCCACCAACAAATACCTGATGCACGTAGTCGAACAGTTTGGAATAGTTAAGGGTTACCTGCCCTTCATATCCGAAGGAATTGCCTGTTCCGTATATATATCGTCCTTTCCTTTCAACGTCTTCGTTCGTGTAATTCTCAAACATGGTGTTTTTGGCTGAGATATATTCGTCAGACCTTGTTTTTGTTGAAGATACGCTTAAACGGCCGCGGAAAAACAGTTCGGGTAAAATAGTCCATTCCGCCGAAAAATTATTGATTATCTGGGTATAATTATTTGTGTTTTTACTCGGCAAAAGAGCATTGTACAAAGGATTATATATTTTATTGGTTCTCGCAATACTGAGATAATTATAATCTTCCAGCACTTTTGCTATGTTACCGTCGCTGTCGTAAGGCGTCCAGTAGGAATTTACTTTTCCGTAAGAGGAAAAGGAGCCGTATGGCGAATTGTGGGCGTCGGTATATGCAATCTGCAAATCGTTCTGGAAAGAGAGGTTTGAGACTTTGTACAGAAACAGCATGTTGCCGTTGAAAGCGTCTCTTTCAGAACCTTTCATCGTTCCCGCGATATTGTTGTACGACACTCCTAATCCATATTTGAAAGTTTCTTCTCCTCCCTCAATATTTAAGCTGTGACGCGAACCTACGCCCGTGCGTACGGGATATTTGAGCCAGTATGTATTAACGCCTCTCTCCGCATCGAGTTTGCGCTGATTATAAAGATCCTCCAGTTCCTGAGTCTGTATGGCATTGGGATTTTTATACAATCCGGCCGCCTTTTCGTATTCCAGTTTTTCGAGAGCGTTCATCAGGTTATACGAGTTCAAATCGGGCGCTTCTACGTTCAGGTTGCCTTTGTAGGTAAACTGTAATTTCCCCGATTTGGGCGTTTTGGTTTTTACGACCAGCACTCCGTTGGAAGCGCGCGTACCATACATTGCCGTGGCGCTTGCGTCTTTAAGCAGGGTGATGCTTTCTACCTGGTTATCGTCCATATCAAGCAGTCTCTCAAGTGAAATTTCAAATCCATTCATGATAATGAGCGGTTGATTGGCCATTCTGAGACTTGACGCGTCAGCCTGTAAATCGTTGAAATTAACAGGTAAATTTGACGATCCGCGCATGGTGATTGTCGGCAAACTGTTGGGGTTGGAACCGATTGTAATATTGTCGGCGATATTGAAACTTGGGTCTATGTTCCTGATAGAGGAGAGTATATTCCTGTTTCCGGCCATTTCCAGTTCTTTGGCCGTGATTGTTGTCGCCGCTCCCGTATAGCTTTCTTTCGGTTTATTGAAGATTCCCGTTACCACAATTTCCGGTAAAGCCGCATCTTCGCTTAGCACAACTTGAATATATTTCCCGGTATAGGTAACTTCTTTTTTCTCCATTCCCACGTAGGAAAAAATGTAAACCGGGTTATTCTGCCCTTCGGGAAGGGCGATAGAGAAACTTCCGTCTTCAGAGGAAACGCCTCCCACAGTAGCGCCTTTCAGTATGATGCTTACGCCAATCAAAGGCTCTCCTTTGTCGTCAGTCACACGACCCTCAAATCTTGTACGGTTGCTGTCTTGAGCATAACTAACATTCTGAAAAGCGCATAATAACGCCAACAGAAAAATCCATCCTTTTAAATGATTCAAAACGGTTTCTTTCATAATATGTTATTTTATCTTCATGATTTTTTAACGTTTTATTTTTTTGCCCTGCAAATGTAATTAATAATAATAGCACATGCAAAAACTTTAAAAAATCTTTTAGTTAAATTTTACGGTTAAATCTTTTTTTGAGGCGCTATGAAAAATAAGATTAAAACCGTGGAGAATGTTGCCTCCCATGTCAGCAAGTCTCCCAGGACGCTTGGGGAGGTTGCCTCCCATGTCGGCAAGTCTCCCAGGACGCTTGGGGAGGTTGCCTCCCATGTCAGCAAGTCTCCCAGGACGCTTGAGGAGGTTGCCTCCCATGTCGGCAAGTCTCCCCACGCCGTGGAGAAGGTTGCCTAAGACGCAGGCAAGAGCTATGAGTTATGAAAATTTTTAAAAGGTCTATTACCGCGAAAACGGTTAAATCTTTTTTTCATAGCGCATCAAAAAAAGATTTAACCTGGATTTTTGAAGTGCGTAGAGCCGGGTTTGCTTGCGCTGCGCATAGCTGGCTTTAGGGGAAATAAATAGTTATAATTG